>JAITHL010000160.1 GCA_031279975.1 Treponema sp.
CGCGGACCAGGAGATTGTTGCCGCGGCAAACGGAATTCCGGCCCAAGCGGAACAGTGGGCAAGGGCAGGTTCCCTGGAGCGCATACCGGACCTCAAGAAATGGGATCTGGCCGGCAATACGTTTACCGGGACGGATGCGGACAGCCTCCTGGACGCTATCGCCTGGGTTGACCAGAACGCGGCGACCGGCGAAGAGTACCTGATCCGGGTGGAACAGGACGAAGAGGCGCCCAATATTAAGATCACCTTTGCGGGACAGGATAAGGTTACTCTGCGCCTGCGGGGATACGGAGCGGAACGGACCATCAAACATAACGGTTCTATCAATGCCCTATATTGGAACCCTGCCGTATCCATGGCCATCTCTTATGATGTCTTTTTCAGTTTAGGCGGTATGGATTCCGGCGGCTATATAATAGCCGATTCTATCCACAGTCTGCATCTGGAAAATAACATTACTTTCGACGGCAAAGGCGCGGACCGTATGGACAATCATTTTCGTGGTCTTATAAGCATGGGGCGCAACTCCAGACTGATCCTGCTGGAAGGCTCAAAAATAACAAACTATAACGGAACATCGGGGCAAAGCGAGAGTTTTGTACCGGTTTATATCCAAGGAGGCATGAGCGCTCCGGGGTCTGAGGAAATGCTCGTCAGCTTTTATATGTACGGCGGCGCGATTACAGGCAATGATCTGGCGGGACCAAGCACAGTGGTAGGCATAGATTCTGTCGGATACACTCCGGTATTTTTTAACACAAGAGCCAATACGACGGGATCTTCGTCCCTCGCGACAAGAATCAATCAGCCGGTCTTTTTCATATTCGGCGGTTCATACAGCGGAAACTTCAGGCATCCCCTTTCCGGCGGGGAACCTGAATCAGGGGATAAAGTGCGTTTCGGTTTATCTTCTAGTTATAGCACTATGTACGATATTGAACCTGGACACGCCTATGCGCTGCCGGAATTTAACTAGCTGTTTATCCTCACGGATGAACATAAATCTATTGTCATAAGGAGTATTATATGGAACCGGCAGCCGCGCGCCGTAGTAACCGGGGGGTCCGGGGGGCCTAGGGTAACGCTGATTAACTTGACGCTAATCAGCGTAACCCTCTGCATTTGCTCATTTCATTACGCAAATGCGGGTAAGATACACTGATTAAATCCTCGATTGGATTTAATCAGTGTTTCCCTAGGGCCCTCCGGCGGGGGGCGGGGGCGGCGCCCCCGCATCCTTGCAAGCGCCTCACTTGGTGCTGGGCGCGGGCCTTGCCCGGTTGCGCAGGCCGGCGAAGAGCAGGAGGGTTAGGGCCAAGCCGGTAAGCCGCTGGAGGAAAAAGCGTTTTGCCTTTGCGGTAAAGGGCCGTTTGGCGCCGCGCCGCGCTTTTTCCCAAGGCCCGGCGCGGGTAAAGGAAGCGGCCTCGCGGGAACCCGGTTCTCCCAGGGCGGTTTGCCAGGCCGCCAGGCACGGCGCGTGCTGGGGAGGCGCGGTAAGGGCGCGGTAGATAAGCGCCGCGGTATCCTCGTTTAACCGGGGGTTTCTAAGGCGGGGAAGGGGGAAGTTCCCTTCCCGGATATTCCGCCGGATCGTTATAATATCCCTTGCGGGATAGGGGAAGGCGCCGCAGAATATCCGGTAAGCCATAGTTCCCGCGGCAAAGGCCGCCGCCGCGTCGCCTGAACGGTCCGGGTGGGCCCAGCGTTCCGCCTGGTTGATCCACAGGCCGCGCCCCCCGGCGTACAGGCTCCGCAGGACCAGTTCCTCCGGGGGAAAGAGCAAGGACCCCGCCGGATACGCGGAAGCCCCGGGGCCTTCCGCGCTCGCCGGATGCGCCATGAGAGCCCCCGCGGCCCAGGGATAGGGGGGATGTTCACGGCGGCTGATAAGCAGCCGGGCCTTAATCCAATAGCGCAGGGCGTCCAAGGCGCGGTCCTTCCGGCTGTCATCGGTGATGAGCAGGTCCAGCCGCTCACCGGGAAAATACGGCCCGAAGATGATCATAGTCCCTGCCTGTTCCACCGCTCCCTCGGGTTTCCACGGTTCCACCCTTCCGCCGGGATAGATGATAAAGCCGGTTTTGCTGAGGTACTGGGCAAATTTTGCCCGGTTAAAGGTCTGGGAGTCTACGCCGGTATTAAACCCCAGCACGGTTCTGCCTGCGATAGTGAATTTCCCTATTGGTTGCATGCGGTACTTCTTTTTTATTGATATTACGCCCCCGCGGTTTCGCGCTTCCAGGGCGGCTGTTCTTTACTCTAAACGGCTGGAGCAAGCGCCGTCCAGGAGTTTTTATCGAAATATGGCGCGCTATTTAGGAAAGCGCGGTTTCGGCGGGGGCCTATTCGCCCAGCTCCTTATAGGTTTCGGGAATCCCGTCCAGTTCATCCGCCAAGTCCTTGAGCCGGTCGTCATAGGCCTGGATATGTTCTTTTACCGCTTCCATTTTTGATTTTAACAGCCGTATCTTCTTGCGGATGTATTCATAGGCCTCCTCCAGGGCCTCCAGGGTAAAATCCTTTTCTTCGATCCACTGATAGAGTTCCGGCTCTTCCAGATAGGCGGAGCTTTTTACCAGGATTTTCCTGCTGAGGCTGTTGCCGAAGCGTATGCAGACATAGCTGCAATCCTTATCATGATCGTAATTCCACTTGTATTTGGAACGTTTATTGAATTCCTTGAGCCCTATCCGGTTGAGATGCTCATAGGTTTTTTTTATGGTCTTGAAACATTGGTTATAATCCTCCTGCAATCCTAGCAGGGAATCCTCAACCTCCCGCCGCGTGGTGTACATACCGCCTCCCAGATCGTATCAAGTAAGAGCGCCGGCCGGGGCGGCGCTGGTTCAACCGGGCTTTTTAACACGGTTCACGGATTGCGCGGATTAAACATCCATGAAAATCCGTGGCCCGCTGCCAACACCTTAAGAGATTAGCGGGGGGGCAAGCCCCGCGCTCCAAACCTTCCGGGTTCTCCGCAACGCCCCCGCCGGGGAGCCCCGGCCCCCATGAGGTCCGCAATCACCGCTTCCCTTGGTAATGCCCTATTAATCAGCGCTTCCCGGCAGGGGCTCGTGGACCAGTCTTCCAGCGGTCCGGTCCAGTTTTATCCTGACCCGCCGGAGGGGTTCGCTCACAAAAAGGGCCCGCTGGCATATCTCAATGAGGGTTCCCGGCGCGATTTCGCCGCTCGCCAGTACCAGGGCGTTTTCATCGCGGTTTGTTTTCGGCATCAGGTCCGAGAGGAGCCGGGCGGTCTTGTCCCGCTCTTCTTCCAGCCGGTGGAAAAGCGCTTCCAGGTTAGCCCGCTTTTCCGGGATGAGCGGTTCCGCCAGAAGCTCCCGGAGCTTTGCCAGCTTCGCGGAAAGGAGCCCCAAATGGTTATTGCGCTTTTCCATTTCCCGCTGAACGGTAAAATCAACGCCGCAATGGATACGGGTGCGCTTTGCGGATTTTTTTCCGATATTCCCCGCCTTGATCCCGTGGACGGCGTAAATATCGCTCCCCAGTATGTTCCCCTTATCCCCCATTTCCAGGGTTTCCATAGTATAAACGCTGGAATTCAGAATTTCCATATCCACCGTAACGGCCTTCCGGCAGGCGATACGGCAATTATCGATAAATTTGGTTTTCAACGCGCCCCCGGCCTTCACCAGGGCCCGGCCCCGCCCGATAATCCCCCCGGAAACGGCAAGGTCCCCCTTGATATTCGCGCTGGTAACATCAAAGGTCTGTTTTATGGCAACCGATCCGCCGGAGTATATCGTAAATCCGTCCGATACGGGGCCCTCGATGGTAACATCCCCAGGGAAAATAATATTCCCCGTGGCATAGCCCACCGCTCCCGGTATCACCAGGGAATCGTTGACCTGGAGGACCTTGTCCGCCTCGACAAGCTGCCCGTTTATCTGGGAATAGATATATTTTTCATCGGTCCGGGTATTTTTCCCCCCGGAAACGCCCTCAACCCGTATCACCTTGCAGGGAATTTCGGCGCCCCGGATATTCTTTCCCGGCCTGCCGTTTTTTTTCGGCCTGAGTTGGGCCAGAATCTGGCCCTGTTTTACGATGATAAAGGGGCTCTGGGACCGGTAGTCTATCCGGGCATTGGGCCGCTCGATGAGGACGGCGTTTTTCAGATGGGGGTTTATCGCAAAATATTCGGTTTCTTCAGTAACCGGCTCGTCCCCGCGGGCGATGAGCGTCCCCCGCAGTATCTTTCTTTCCAGGCGGCAGTACATGGCCGCGTCCTGAATAGCCTCCCAGCGCACCCCATGGACAATGGTATAAGCTACCAAGAGGGAATTGATATAGCCGTCGCTTACCGGCTCCCCGGCTCCCACAGGGGGGAAAAAGTCTCCCCACGCCGCCATCGCATCGCCGGCAATGGTAACGGCGATATGCCCATCGTTTTTATCGCGGGGAATAACGGAGGACGGATAGGGGGAAACCGCTTGCGGGGGCCCTTCCCGCCCGGACTGTTCATCTGCGCTAATCGCCATTGATCCCCCCTATCCTTATCGGCTGAATAGCGGGGGGCGATGAGCGGCAAAGTCCCGCCGCGATTAGGGCTGGGCGCATTCCCGGCCCCGTCCGGTCAGGATGTCCAGGCCGTGGGGCAGTATCTCCGCTATATAGCCGAGATTTTCCCGTACCGCCTTGGGGCTGCCGGGGAGGTTGATGATCAAGGTCCGTCCCCGTATGGCCGCCGCGGCCCGGCTGAGCATGCTCCGTTTGGTAAGGCCCATGCTTTGCATCCGCATGGCTTCGGGGATGCCCGGCACGAGCCGGTCCGCCACCGACAGGGTGGCTTCGGGCATACAGTCCCGCGGGGAAAAGCCCGTTCCCCCGGAGGTAAGGATGATATCCGCCAGATTCTTGTCGCATATACGGCAGAGCTCCAGTTCCAGCAGCCCCTGATCGTCCGGGAGCAAAATATAGGAAGCCACCTGGAAGCCCGCGGCTTCCAGCATTTCCCTGATGAGGGGCCCGCTCTCATCGGTCCGTTCCCCCCGGGCTCCCGCGTCGCTGGCTACGATAACCGCCGCCCGGTAGGGCTGATTTTGACCGGCAGGGGGCATACTACTGGACATACAGTTCGTCCCCCACAGCAATGCTTCCCCCGCGCAGCACCTGGGCGAATATCCCTTCCCGGGGCATGATGCAGTCCCCCATACGCTGGTAAATTTGGCAGCGGTCATGGCACTCCTTCCCGATCTGGGTAACCTCCAATTCCACCGCGCCGCAGGACAAACGGGCGCCCACCGGCAGGCGGGCAAAATCAATGCCCTCTACCACGAGGTTTTCGCCAAACGCGCCGTACTCAACTTCCGCGCCTTTAGCCCGGAAGTCCGCTATCTTCTGGTATGCGAGCAGGCTAACCTGCCGGCGCCACGGCCCCGCGTGGGCGTCGTTTTGCAGCCCGTGGCCGGCCGCCAACTCCGCCTTCCCGATATTTTGCTTTGCCACGCCCTTTTGAGGGCTGACGCAGACCGCCATAACTTTTCCCATGCTTATCCTCCAATGGTATACATGCCCTGCCGGACGGCGCGTTCCAGCGGGGCGGCAAAGGTATGCCCCTTTGGTTTTTGCGCAATCAGGGCGGTCATGGCCCGCAGGGTTTCCCTGTCGGAAGCGCCGGAACGGATCAGGGAACGCAGGTCCAGCCCCAGGTCGTGGGCAAGACAGGGCTTCAAAACGCCTTCAGCGCTTAAGCGGAGGCGGTTGCAGGTTTCGCAGAACCCATCGCTGATGGGGTTGATAAGCCCTATCGTTCCCGTAAAACCAGGGACCGCGTAGTAGCGGGCCGGCCCGTTCCCCGCGCTCCGGGCTTCCCCGGGCGGAAGCTCCCGCAGGGGGCCGAAGCGTTCCTCCAGCAGGGCCTTGACCTGGGCGCCGGGCACCGGCTCCAGGCCCTCCCCGGCGCCCAGGGGCATAAGCTCGATAAACCGGACCGCGATGGGCCGTTGTTCCGCCAGGGAAGCCAGGGGGATCAGGTGCCGGTCGTTGACGCCCCGGAGGGGAACGCAGTTTATCTTGACCCGGATGCCGGAGGCAAGCGCCCGGTCCATTCCCTGGAATATCGCCGCCAATCCCCGCCGCCGGGTTATCCGATGAAACACCTGGGGATCAAGGGCGTCCAGGCTGATATTCACCCCGTGAATTCCCCCGTCCCGGAGGGCGTCCAGATACCGGTCCAGGAGTATGCCGTTGGTGGTGAGGGTGATACCCGCAATCCCTGGGATGTTGCGGAGGGTCCGGATAAAACCGGCCACCCCCTTGCGGACCAAGGGTTCGCCGCCGGTTATCTTGATGTTGCGGACGCCCAATTCCGCCAGCAGCCGGACTATCCTGAGGGTTTCCTCAAAGGAGAGTATGGTTTCATGGGGTTTCCATTCCACCCCGCTGGAGGGCATACAGTAGATACACCGCAGATTGCACCTATCGGTAACTGATACGCGGAGGTAGTCGATGGTCCTTCCCAGGGCGTCAAGCATACCCGGTCCTATCCGGGCCGCCTTCGGTTTCCGCGTTCAGGCCGCCCTCTCCGCCGGGGCGGATAAAACGGCCGCTTTTTCCGCCGGATTTTTCGCAGAGCCGGATATTGCCGATCTTCATGCCCCGGTCCATGGCCTTACACATGTCGTAAATGGTCAGCAGGGCTATGGATACCCCGGTGAGGGCCTCCATTTCCGCCCCGGTTTTGCCGGTCAGCTGTACCCTGCAGGCCGCCTCGATGGGCCGCGCTCCGGCTTGATCTAAGGGATCAGGATGGTCCGCGGAAGCGGGAACTTCGGGAAGGTGAAAGTCAATGGTACAGGTGTCAAAGATCAGGGGATGGCAGAGGGGGATAAGTTCCGCGGTCCGCTTGGCCGCCAAAATACCCGCAATACGGGCAACCCCCAGAACATCCCCCTTTTTGGCCCTTCCCTCCCGTATTGCCCGCAGGGTTTGCCTGTTTACGGCGATACAGCCCTTGGCGACAGCAGTCCTGGCGCTGGGTTCCTTGGCGGAAACATCCACCATAACCGCGTTTCCCTGGGAATCGAAATGGGTAAATCCCCGGTTTTTATCCCCTTCGGTTTCCATGCCGCATCCTCCCCTTGTTTTCAGGCGATTTTTTAGTAACCAGCTTCCGCTAAAACCCGGCGCTGTACGGCGGGCCGGCTGCAAAAAACGGCTGGTTTGCAGCCGTTCCGCCGCGTGAATACCGTTAGAGCCTGTCGCAAAACCCGGTTGGTTTTACGCGGGCTCCCGCGGTTTCTCAGGCTAAAGCCTTACGAAACGCGCGTTTTTAAGAGGAGGCTGTTACAAAACTGTAGTTTTGCAACAGCCTCTTTATATTTTATAGTATCATTTTGCAACGCTGTCAAGCCGCTTGAGGGGCTTTTTAGGACCGCCGGGCCGCGCCCCTTGGCGGGACGGCTACGCTTTCCGCCGTTTCCGCGCGGCCTCAAGACATTCCCGCTTAAAGATAAGCACCGAAAGCCCCGGATAGGCCAGCTCCGCTTTAAGCCGGGCGGCGTTCTCCTCCAGAAGCGTTTTCTTTGCTTCCAGCTCCGCCAGATGCGCCGGATCAAGCCCGGTTCCCAGGATGATCGCCCGCAAACAGGCCGGGGGGAGCATGGTTTCCTGGCAGCCCGTCATGGCCACAACGGCGTTATCCAGGATGATCACCGTCATGGGGGTATTGGCGGCGGCGGCGTCGATGAGGCCGGTTATCCCTGAGTGGAGGAAGGTGGAATCCCCGATTACCGCCATGACATAGGGGAGCCCTGAATCGGCGATCCCCTTGGCCATGCCTATTGACGCGCCCATACAGACTATGGTTTCCGGTATGCCGTAAGGGGGATTCGCCCCCAGGGAATAGCAGCCGATATCCCCGGTAACGGCCACTTTTTCTGGGGGCAGGGTCTTAATAGCCTCCTTGATGGCGGCGTAGCTGTCCCCATGGGGACAGCCCTGGCAGAGTTGGGGCGGACGGTTGGGCAGTTGGGGAAGCCCCAGGGCCGTACCCCGGTTGATAAGGCTTGGCCGGGGGGGGAGGCCCAAGCTCTGGCGCGCCGTATCCGGGTCAAGCTCGCCGGTCCGGGAAACCGGCGCGCCGGACGCATCCAGCCTCCCGGTGATGATCAGCGGCTGGGGCAGGACCCCCCGGAGCCTTACTTCGATAAAGGGCTGGCCTTCTTCGAGCACAAGGGCCCGTTCAGCCTTAGCGCAGAGCCGCCGGATAGATTCCACTGGAAGGGGATAGGCGCCGATATGGAGCCGCGGGGGTATCCTGCCCCCCCGGGAGGCGATGAAGTCTTCCCGGTTTTCTTCGTAGTAATTGCCCCCCAGCCCCGCGGTGATCACCGCCAGGGAATGGTCCCGGACCGTATCATCCGGCATTTCCAGCCTGTTGGCCGGGCAGCCCGTTGACCAGGCTTGGATATCCCGCTGTTTTTCGATTAAGGAACGGTAATTCCGCCGGGCATAGGCCGGGAGCAGCATCCACCGGGTCCTATCCGCCGCCTTTGCCGGGGCGCGGCGTTCCCGGGCTTCGGCAAGGGTTATCTGCGCGCGGGCGTGGGAGAGCCGGGTGGTAAGCCGCAGGAGTACGGGCAGTTGAAACCGCTCGGAAAGGTCAAAGGCTTCCCGGGCCATGGTATAGGCTTCCTGTTGATTCCGGGGCTCCAAACAGGGAATCATGGCAAAATCGGCGTAAAAACGGGAGTCCTGTTCATTTTGCGAACTGTGCATCCCCGGATCGTCCGCCACGGCGATTACCAGGCCCCCCTGTATAGCCAAAAGCGCCCCGTTTATCAGGGGATCGGAAGCCACGTTCAGCCCCACGTGTTTCATGGTAATTAAGGACCGGACCCCCGCATAGGAGGCCCCCAGGCCCGCTTCCAGGGCGGTTTTCTCGTTGGCGCACCACCGGGAGACCGGCCCGCCCTGTTCATAGGCTTTAATAAGATATTCAAGCATTTCCGTGGAAGGGGTTCCCGGATAGCCGTAGGAAGCGCCGATCCCCGCGTGGAGCGCGCCCAGGGCCGCCGCCTCATCCCCCAGAAGGGTTAGGGTTGTTTGGTTCATCCTTTCAGTGTAGCAGGCTTCGGCGGGGGATAAAAGGCCACTGTCAACAACTCAAGGGGGGACCGGGGGGCGGGCTATCCGGCACCGCCGGATAGCCTCGGAGTTTTGCCTTTGGCAAAACTCCACTCGGCCTGGTGTTTTTGGCGTTGGCCAAAAATCCCTAAATGTTGCGCTGCGCGGACCCCCCCCCGCGGGGGGGGTTCGGCGCAATCCCGCGAATGCGGATTTGGCGGTTA
>JAITHL010000182.1 GCA_031279975.1 Treponema sp.
GCTTCCCTAGGGGCTAAATAGTGTCTGTCCATAAAGCCGGGTACTTTATGGACAGACCTTGCATTTTCACAACCTTTGGGCCGCGAAAATGCGTTTTTTAAGGAAGCCTGTCTATGATGTGTCCACATTATGGACAGGCTCTAATTAATCATTTCCAGACGGACCGACGTGGGCCGCTGTATGCCGAGCGCCCGCGCCGCGGTTGGGGAAATTTCAACAATGCGGTTTTCGGAAGCCCGGATGCGGCCCGATACGGTAAGAACGGTGGTCAGCCCGTTGCCGCTGTTTGTTATTTTCAATTTGGTCCCTATGGGCAGCGAAGGATGCAGGGCTGTCAGGTCCGTCCCGGCGGACTGGCTGACCATCGCGGGCCCGGTTTGGTTGAACGCCCCCATGCGCATCCGCATGGCCCGGGGTTTAGCCTCCTTGGGCATTTCCTCGATGCGCACCCGGGTTAACGAGGCGTTTTTTATGCCTAAAATTTCAGCCGCATCAGGGGAAATCTCGACGTTGGCCGGGGATTGGGGGGATGTCCGCCCGCCGACCTGGACGGTAACCCGCTGATTGTTCCCCAGATTGGTAACAACCAGTTTGGTCCCAAAAGGGAAGGTCGCATGGGAGGCGTAGAGGCCGCTTCCCGCTGTCTCATAACGAAGCGCCAGCCCCTCTCCCCGGTACTGGGCGTTAAGGAGCGCTAAGGACGCCGTTATCAGCAAAGCGCAAAATAGCGTTTTTTTCATCTTCCGTTACTCCTCTTTAATTAGCGTCAGCTGCCCCGCGCCTAAGGCGGGGTTTGTTCCGGCTGCCCGGCTTACTCCCCAAGTTTTCAACCTCTTTCCCGCTTTTTTTCCACAACGGTTTCACCCCCGTTATACCCGGAGCCAGAGTCTCCGTCCCGCTCCACGCGGGCGGGTCTATTCGGCTTTTATGGTTCCCAATTACCCGCCGTTTGCCGTTTACTGGGGTAGTATATCCTGGATGCCTATGAAATGCAAGAAATCATTTGCGCGGAAGGGGCATTTCCCCCTAATTTTTTTCCATGCCCCCGGGATTTCGGGGCGCTTTCAACAACTTAGGGGGGACCGGGGGGCGGGCAATCCGGCAACGCCGGATTGCCCCGGAGATTTGGGCGTTGCCCAAAACTCCCTAATGGTTCCGCTGCGCGGAACCACCCCGGCGGGGGCGTTGCGGGGGTAGAACCCCCGCGGGCAAGGGGGAACCTATGGAAACCGAAAAGCGGCTGATTATCCTGGTGGACGACAATCCGGCTAATCTGCGGATTGGCAAAAATGTGTTAAGCGGAACCTATACCGTGGCCACCGCGCCGTCGGCGGCAAAGCTCTTTGAGCTGCTGGAACACAACCGCCCGGCCTTGATACTCCTGGACATAGACATGCCGGGGATGGACGGCTACGAGGCCATCAAGGCCCTCAAGACAAACCCCCAAACCCGCGCTATTCCCGTGATCTTTCTGACCGGTATGGCCGGCGGCGGGGAGGAAGCGCGGGGCCGGGAACTGGGGGCCGCCGACTGCGTGGCCAAGCCCTTTGAACCAGCCCTGCTCTCCCAATGCATCGAAGAGCATCTGCAACCATAACAAAACCACGGGGCGAGGCGCTACATGGAAAACGAGCGGGATTTGATTATCCTGGTGGACGATAATCCGGCAAACCTCCGGTCGGGTAAAAATGTTTTAAGCGAAAGATACATCGTGGCCACCGCGCCCTCGGCGGAAAAGCTCTTCAATCTGCTGGAACACAACCAGCCGGCCTTGATACTCCTGGATATTGATATGCCCGGCATGGACGGCTACGAGGTTATCAGGATACTCAAAACAAAGCCTGAAACCCAGCATATTCCGGTGATCTTCTTGACGGGTAAAACCGAATCCGGCGACGAGATTGAGGGGCTTTCCCTGGGGGCCATAGATTATATCACCAAACCCTTTCTGCCCGCCCTGCTGCTCAAGCGCATTGAGGTGCACCTGTTGGTAGAGGCCCAGCGGAAGACCCTGGAGAAACAGGCCCGGGAACTCCAGTATTTCAATGACCATCTCCGCAAGGCATTTTCCACCTACCTTTCCGGGGAGGTGGTGGAGGAGATCATCGCCGATCCCTCCCGGCTCCAGTTGGGGGGCATACAGCGGCGCATGAGCGCCCTGTTTACGGACGTGAAAGACTTTTCCCGCATCGCGGAGGCCCTGTCCCCCAAGGACCTGGTGGCGCTGCTGAACCAGTACCTCTCCACCATGAGCGATGTGATCCTGGAACAAAAGGGAACCATTGATAAGTATGAGGGTGACGCGATCATCGCTTTTTTCGGCGCTCCCTTGGAATTGCCGGATCACGCGCTGCGGGCCTGTACCTCGGCGATACTCATGAAGCGCTTTGAGGCGGGCCTCAACCGGCAGTTCATTGCCCAGAAAAAAAGCCCCATACCCCTGCTTACCCGGATTGGGATCAACACCGGGGACATGGTGGCGGGCAACATGGGAACCGAGCGGAAGATGAACTACACGATCATGGGGAGCGCGGTGAACCTGGCCTCCCGGCTTGAGGGGGTGAATAAACAGTACGGCACCTGGATACTGGCGGCGGAAGCTACGGCCCAGGAAACCGCGGGCCGCATCCTGAGCCGGCGGCTTGACCGGATACGGGTGGCGGGTATCCAGGAGCCGGTACGGGTTTACGAGATACTGGATATAGGGGGCGCCGTTTCAGCGGAGGACCTGCGGCGGGTTGACCTGTTTCACCAGGCCCACGCGCTTTTTGAGGCGCGGGACTGGAAAAGCGCCGAAACCGCCTTTGCCGGGCTTTTGAACGCCCATGCGGACGACGGCCCTTCCCGGCTCTATTACCGGCGCTGCCGGCTCTTCCAAGAGTCGCCCCCCGCGGACGGCTGGGACGGGGTTTTTCAGTTTACCGGTAAATAGCGCCGGCCATACAGCCGGTTGCTTTATGGCCAGACCTTGCGTTTTCCCAACTTTTAGGGAAGCGCTGGTGTAATCGGCATTATCAAAAGGGTCCACGGATTGCGGACCTTCGGTTCGACACAGATTTTCACGGATTAGCAGGGTTTTGTTACCGGAAATCCGCGTAGAACCAGCGGTTCGCAATCCGCGCAATCCGTGGACTTGGTTAAAAAGCCGGTTTAATCAGCGCTTCATTAGGCCGCGAAAACGCGGTTTTTAAGAAAGTCTGTCCATAAGGCGTCCGCATTATAAGACGGACGCTAATGAAAAAAGACGATGGCTGCTTTTTGCGGTTCCTGTATAGGGCTTGCTGATACATTCCTCTTTATTATAGATGCTGTTGCAAAACTTCAGTTTTGTAACAGCATCCGCTTAAAAATGCGCGTTTCGCGGGGCTTTAGCCTGAGAAACCGCAAGAACCCGCGCAAAACCAACCGGGTTTTGCGACAGGCTCAATATTGACAACATTTTTTTCAATTTGAATCGAATGGAAGAAGCGCGGGGGTGTTTTGAATATGACATTCAACATTTATAAGAGAAAAAAATATATGCGGTATAGATAATAGAGAAAAAAGCGCTATTATTTTTTTTGACATGGCATATCCTTTTAATCTGGTGAAAAATTATTGTCATCATAACCTATATGTTTTAAGCGGTTCACTTCTAAAAACTGAAGTTTTAAAAGCGCCCTATAGATATGGCTGTTTTTAAAGGAATACAAATCCGGCATATTATAAAGGGTTATTTCAACGGAAAGCCGCCGCCCGTATGGATTGCGGCTTTCCGCGCAATTTTTATACCGGTCGTGCGCGATTTTTTAAACCCACTCTGCCTATAATGTGTCCGCATTATAGGCAGACACTAAATAATGGGAGAGCAGCCAGCCGTCCAAGCCCCGGTCCGTGTCCCCTCTTTTTACTATGCGGGAAAATCCGTCCCCGTTATTCACCTGGAAATTCTCTGAAATGTATTCCACCGTGTCGTTTACCATTTGAACATCCTCTTCATAACATCATCCGCGCCTATAAGAAAAAGTTTATTTATTTTTACCGCGTTCCCAGCGCCCCGCCCCAGCAAGATATTCCTGGCCGCGGCTATATCTGACGCCTGCTGAATGAAATTGTACCGGGTAAAAACGCCGTCATGGCCGCCCAGGTCTGTATAAACGGTTTCCGCCCCCTACAGGTATTTCTGCCGCAATTCATCAAATGAGATTGAACCTGATATGTCGCTTATTTGGATTTTCCCGCTTAATAGTTTAAAAAAGAACATCGCTATATTCGTTAGCGTCAGATCATTGCTCTTGCCGCCATCGGCCTTTTGCAGCGCATAGGTTTTTAATATTTGAGATTCCAGGCTTGCGGAAAGTATAAGAAAATGATTCTCAAGATTTTCCATATCAAGCAAATCGCTTACAAGAACGCGGGACGCGGCAGAATAGGAGTGCAAAAGTGTTTTTGCGTTTGTCTCATCAACAAGAACAGTCCGCTGCGAATCCGCCTTTATGTCAAGCCTGATTTTCCCGGTATTGGGTTTTTCCTTTTCTTCCTTATATAAGGCTCCAAGGTCCACAAGGGTTATATTGTAAAACTCCGTTCCAGGCAGGCACGACATTGGTTCAACCGAAAAGGCTGTGGGATACAATAAATAATTTATTCCCCCCGCCTTGACTTCCGGGGCGTTAAATGTCCCGGCGGCTGTATTTTGAAGGGCCAGCGTTTTTGACGCAAAACAACCGCCCAAGACAACGCTGTTTTCCAGTTGTATTTCACCGGCAAATATACTTCCGGCGACAAAACAATTCTTGAGTTTTACGCTTGCCGCGTTTATATCCGCGCCGTAAACGCAGTATCCTTTGATCAAAAGAGAAACAACACTGCCGCTTGAAGCAACGGCCTTTCGGAAAATAACCGTACCGGCGGCGTCATTTTTTATATGCAGTTCATTATGGGCATATACCGCTCCGCAAAATTCACAGGGCCCTGTATCAATAATCAGGTTCCGCGCATAGACCGCGCCTTCGATTT
>JAITHL010000189.1 GCA_031279975.1 Treponema sp.
CAAAAGAGACCGCGGATTAACGCGGATTAGCACTGATTTTCACAGATTTTGTTACCGGTAATCAGCGCAATCCGCGGGCTATTTTTAAAAACTTGATTTAATCAGCGTTGCCCTAGGGGAAGGGCTTTTCCAGGGCAACGGATTAACGGCGGAAGAAGAGTATGACACTCAGGCCGAGGACGGCCAAACCGGTCAGCACATAGACCCAGAGGGGAAGCGCCCCGGCCAAGGGCTGAACCGGAGCTGCCCCTTCCCGGCGGGGGGCTTTCCGGGCGGTATAGCCGCAGACCGGACAGCCGTCGGTAAAAAAATCGTCTTCCCCGGAAAAACCGCAGGAAGGGCAGCGGATCGACGCAAAGGCCCTGCCGCAGGCGGGGCAGTCTTTTGCGTTCATAGGCACCTCCACCCCGCAATGCTCGCAGAAAAACCGAGGATGCTTCATGCGTTCCCGGCGCTAGGCCTCATCCAGCCGCTTTTTTTTCAAGGACGCCGCTGGCCGGAGCCTTTTTTTCAGGGGAGCCTTGGGTTCCGGCCTTTCCAGGGGAAGCGGTTTCCGGCGTTTTCGCGGGCGTTTCCCCTGGTTTTGCGGACGTTTCCGCAGCGGGGGCGCTTGATCCGCTCTTTTTATCGGTAACATAAAAGCCAGACCCTTTGAAAATAACGCCGCTTCCGCCGTTAATTCGCCGGCGGACTTCCCGCCCGCATTGGGGGCAGCTATTCAGGGGCGCGTCGCGCATACTTTGCAGGGCTTCAAAGTAATGGCCGCAGGTTTTACATTCGTATTCATAGGTTGGCATATACCTTCCTTTTCCCGGTATCCTTTTTTCACTTGCTAATAGGGTTATGTAACAACTGAAGTTATTACACAACTTCCGCTAAAAACGCGGTTTTGCCGGACTGGAAGCCCGCGGGCCTTAGCCTGAAAAACCGCAGGACCTGTTTGCTGACCACAACCGGGTTAGTAAACAAGTCTAATATACCGAGAAGGTATTGAAAAGTAAAGCTATCCGCTCCGGCTCCAGGGGGCTGGTTCTGAGGATCAGGCTTGAGCCGTCCTGCTCAGGGGGATGCGCCAGGAGTATGTCCTTGAGCAAGGAGACGCGCTCATCCACGGCGCCCATACCGGCGCCGAAGGTCCGGAGCAGGGAAATCATGGCCGCCAGGGCCTGGACATGGCTTGCCGACGGGGTTTCCAAGCGCAAAACCGCCTCATAAGCCGCAGGGCCGCCGGAGGCTCCCGTCCCTTCCCCAGCCGGATACAGGGCAAAAAAGACCCTATCCGCGGGTATCTGAATGGGTATTTGCATGGCCTCCAGATAGCCGTTGACGGGCGCCGCCGCGTCTAGCATCCAGCCCGCGAGGGCCGCCCCCCGCCGAATGGCGGCGTATTCCCGGGGAACCGCCACGGCGCCCCGGCGGGGATAGGGATCCCCGTCGGCAAGCAGCGCGCCAGCGGCATCGACACCCAGGGAAAGCCCCTTGGCCTCCGAGCGCCAATACTTCCCGCCCGCCGGTGAAACAACCCGTTTCCATTCCCGGCTCAGGGTAAGGGAAAGGTTGATCCTGCCCTTAGGATACGCTCCCTGGGCGGCGATGAGGAAACGCCGGGGCTCCCCCGCCGGATAAAAGGCCGCCGCCGCGCTTTGGGTCATGTCCAACACCCGGCCGCCCTCGTTCCCGCTCATTCCCTTGATGGACGCGAGGTCCAAAACCGGGCGGGCCAGGGGAACATCACAGAAAAAATAGGCCCGCCCGCCCGCGTCTAAAGCCGCAAATTCCCCCTCTGGCGCCGCGGGAAGGGCCCGGGGCGCCGTGGCGCAGGCGCCGCATACCAGAACGGTAAAAACCGCGAGAACGCCGTGAGGGAAGGGGCCGGAAAAAACCCAGCCCAAAACGGCGGATGTCTTCAGGCTTTCTCGATCCGCACCAGCCATGGCGCATCCCCCCCCTCAAGCTCCCGCATATCATGCCGCTCGCCCCAAGAAACCGACGCGGCCAGGGTTTCGGCGGCCACATAATCGGCAAAGGACTCCCAGGCGCTCTTCAGCCGGGCCGAACCGGCGATAAAAAGCCGAATCCGGTCGGTAATCGCCAAGCCCTGTTCTTTTCGGAGGTTCTGCACCCCCCGGATCAGGTCCCGCGCATCCCCTTCCCGGATCAAGTCCCCGGTAAGCTCCGTATCCAGGGCGACCGTTAGGGTCCCCTCATTGAGTATCTTCAGATTGGCCTTTTCAATACGCCGGATATCCAGTTTTTCCGCGGTTATCTCGACGGCCCGGCTCTCCCCTCCCGCCTCCAGGTCCAGGGAAAGGGTCGCCCCTTCAAGCAGGCCCTGAATTGCGCTCTGGCTGAGGGCTTCTATCCGCTCCGCGGCGGTCTTCATATCCTTCCCCAGTTCCTTGCCCAGGACGCGGAAATTCGCCTTGACCCGGTACTCCACCAGGTCTTCTTCGTTCTCCCGGAAGATCACGTTCTTCACATTGAGTTCTTCCCGGATGATCTCCGTCATTTCCAGCAAAGCCCGCTTTTCCTCGGGATTCCGGGTTACCAGCTCCACCGCCCGCAGGGGCCGCCGTCCCTTGATGCCGTACTGGGACCGGAGGGACCAGCCCATGGAAACCGCCCGCTGCACCGCGGCCATCTTGAATTCCAAGGGGATGTCCCGGCGGGCGTTCCGGGGCGTGGGAAAACTAGTGAGGTGTACCGATTCCACTTCCCCGCTTTGGCGCAAATTCCGCCAGATTTCCTCGGTGATAAAGGGCATGATAGGGGCGGCGGTCCGGATCAGGGTCCTCAACACATGGTAGAGGGTTGCGTAGGCCTCGGCCTTATCGGTATCCGCATGGCCGCCGCTCAACTCGCTCCGCCAAAAGCGCCGGCGGGAACGGCGTATATACCAGTTATTGAGAAGATCGATGAATTCCACAATGGGGTCCACCGCCCGGGACAGATCATAGGCGTCCAGGGCCACTCCTACCCGCTCCACCAGGGTTTCGGATACCGAGAGTATCCAGGTGTCCAAGGGATTGGCGGGATGATCTGGAGGCCCCTGGGGGTCCGCCTTATCGATATTGGCGTAGGTAACAAAAAAACTATAGGCGTTCCAGAGGGGAATCAGGATGCCCTTCAGCGCCTCCCGGACCCCCTCATCGGTAAAGCGGAGATCGTCAGCCTTAACCGCCGCTGAATGGACCAGGAATATCCGCAGGGCATCCGCGCCGAAGAGCGCCATGGCCTCCGCCGGATCGGTATAATTCCGCAGTTTTTTAGACATCTTCTTGCCGTCCGCGGCCAGGACCAGGCCGTTGACCACGCAGTTCAGGAAGGGGGGTTTCTTAAACAGCGCCGCCCCCAAAACGGTAAGGGTGTAGAACCAGCCCCTAGTTTGGTCTAACCCTTCGTTGATAAAGTCGGCGGGAAAACGGCTTTCAAGGTATTCCTTGTTTTCAAAGGGATAATGGTTTTGGGCATAGGGCATGGCGCCGGATTCAAACCAGCAGTCCAGGACTTCCGGGACCCGGCGCATCATGCCCGCGCAGGCTCCGCCATCCCGCCCGGCGTTCCCCGGAACCTTTGCGCAGGGGATTCCGATCTCGTCCACCGCGGGCTTATGCATATCCTCCAGTTCCACCCCGGTCAGGGACTTCAGTTCCGCCAGGCTTCCCAGACAAAGGGTCTTGCCGCAATCTGGACACTTCCAGATTGGCAGGGGATTGCCCCAGTAGCGGTTCCGGCTGATCGCCCAATCCCGGGCGCCCTCCAGCCATTTTCCAAAGCGTCCGGTCTTGATATGATCGGGGACCCAGGTTATCAGCTCATTGGCGTCCAGCATATCCCGCTTGATCCGCTGGACATCCACAAACCAGGAACGAACCGCCCGGTAGATAAGCGGGCTGTCACAGCGCCAGCAATGGGGATAGGCGTGGAGTATCTGGTCCCGCTTCACCAGTTTTCCTTCGGCCTTGAGCCGGTCTATGACGGCCTTATCGGCGTCCTTCACAAAAAGGCCCTGGTAATCGGCAACCTCGGCGGTAAAACGGCATTCCTCATCCACCGGGCAAATCGTGGGTATCCCGCTTCCCCGCAAAACCCGCTGATCATCCTCCCCAAAGCCCGGAGCGGCATGGACTATCCCCGTGCCGTCTTCAATGGAAACATAGTCTCCCCCATAAACGCGGAAGGCGTTCCGCGCTTCCTCCTGGGCGAAATAGGGAAAGAGGGGCTCGTATTGGAGGCCGATGAGTTCCGCCCCTTGTTTCTTCCATATAATGCTATACGCCGAAGGGTCTTTAAAGTAGGCCGGAAGCCGGGCTTCCGCCAGGATAAGGCGGGCCCCAGCGGTCTGGATCAGCGCATAGTCAATAGCGGGACCCAAGACGAGGGCGAGGTTGGACGGCAAAGTCCAGGGGGTGGTTGTCCAGGCCAGGAGAAAACTTGATTCCCCCAGGCTTTCCGCCAAGGCCGTATCTTGGGCGGCGGCGCTCCCCGGCGCGACACCCTTCACCTTAAAACGAACAGTAAGGGCCGGATCATGGACATCCTTGTAGCCCCCAAGGTTCAATTCATGGTTGGAGAGCACCGTGGCGCACCGGGGGCAGTAGGGCAGTATATAATGCCCCTCATAGAGCAGCCCCTTTTCCCAGAGGGTCTTGACAACCCACCAGATGCTTTCCATGTAATCCCTGTCCATGGTCTTATAATCATTATCAAAATCAACCCAGCGGCCCAGCCGGGTTATGATCTGCCGCCATTCCTTTACATACCGGAGCACCGAAGCCCTGCACGCCTCAATGAACCGCAACGCCCCGTAGCGCTCAATATCGGTTTTCGAGTTCAGGCCGAGTTCTTTTTCGATCAGCGTTTCCACCGGAAGGCCGTGGCAATCCCAACCGAAACGCCGCTCCACCCGTTTCCCCTTCATGGTATGATACCGGGGGAAAATATCCTTAATCGTACTGGGGACAAAATGGCCAAAATGGGGCAGTCCGGTCGCAAAAGGAGGGCCGTCATAAAACACATACTCCTCCGCCCCTTCCCGCTGGGCCACGGACCGCTCAAATATGGCATGTTCTTGCCAAAAGGCCAAAACCGCCTCTTCCATCTTGGGAAAATTGATCTTGGCATCCACCTGCTGGTACACCGCTATCCTCCGACTGATCCAGTATGCCATATTTCCCCGGCGGGGGGAAGCCGCGAACCGGTCCGGCGCTCATTCAAAACTGACGCCGATCCACTTGTCCAGGACGCTCTGCTGGGCCGCGATGAGCCCCAGGTCAACCTTGGCGGTGGTTTCAGCCACCAGCCACTGTTTATTTTCCAGCGTAAACCGGGCGCCCTGCCCTGGAATATCCGCCAGCCCCATGGCGTGGCTGTATTCCCGGGATACCATGACCGCCGCGGGAATATTGGCGTGGTTCAGGATGATCGCCCAAAGCAGGGAGCGGCTGTCGCAGTCCCCCCGGCCTTCTATGGCGGCGCTGACCAGATTCACAAAATCGCTGCCCATCAGGTCCCGCTCATACTGAAAGGACTGCACCCATTGGAGGGCTTGGGCGGCAAGCGGCCCGCTTTTGTGCCAGCCCCGCTCCAAGCTAAAGGCAAGGTCCGCGATACGGTCGTAGGAATCCCGGTAGATGCGCCGGTAAAACCGTATCCAGGCCTCCTTCCACCGGGGATGGGCGGTATACCGGCTGAGTACCGTAAATTCCAGGTCTACCAGGGACTGGGCGCCTTCAGCGTCGTACTCATATATCCGGCCCTGAACGCGGGAATGGGCCGGGCGTACCAGCACTGGTTTGCCCCGGGGATAGGTAAATTCAGTAATGGGCCCCGGCGCAAGCCGGTCCCCCTGGGTTGGGGCTATGGAATCCAGGGCGGAAAAATACAGGGATTGTATCTGCCGTATTCCGGCCCTGCTGAAAACCAGGGCCGCAAGCAGTGGCCTGCCTGGACTTCCGTCCCCCTCCAGTTCCACGCAGAGACCCCAGCCTTCGCAATCGCCCCCCTGGTTCGTTCCGTTCAAAGCCCGCTCCGCTGGGTTGGAAAACTGTAGCGATACCAGCGCCGCCTGTTTATTGCGATACACAAAGGGGCTTATCTCCCCCCGGTTCCCCAGGCGTTTTTGAATATCCTTTGTCAGAGCTTCCACCGAGGGATACGCGCCGCCCGGATACACCGCGAGATCGATGATCACCCCGCCGGGGGACATAAAGGAAAAACGGTCCCGCCCGTTCCCGTCTTGGAATTGAAATTCCTCGGGCAAATCAAGCGCAAAGCCCCAGGTGGCGGAAACTAGGGGTTCCGCCCCCAAAAAAACCGGCAGGAGAACCAAGAGAAGGCGGACGCCCCTCCTCAGCGCGACCGCGGCGCCTATACTTTTCATAATCCTTCCTCTTAGTAGTATTGATAAAAAAACGGGGGAAACCGCGTACCCCCAGGTACGACCCCTACGCGACAACGCCCTATCCCCTCTGCGGGGGTTCTACCCCCGCAACGCCCCCGCCGGGGGGCCGAAAGGCCCCCCGGTCCCCCCTCCTACATTGTTGGCCTTTGATTCCCCTTGCCGAACCTGTTCCAAAATCAGCCGTTTTGGGATAGCCTCTATAGTATAGTTCCATATTATACTTAATCGGTTTTTGCGAGGCTGCTTTGAAGCGGATTGCGGTGCTTTATGAGGATGCGGACTGCTTAGTATTGAATAAACCCGCGGGCCTTCCGGTCCAGGGCGGGGAAGGGGTCGGCGCTTCCCTGGACCGGCTGCTGGCCGCGGCCTGGAGTCCCCGGCCCCTTTTGGTACACCGGCTTGACAAGGACACCTCAGGGCTTATTCTGGCCGCCAAACACCGGGAGTCCGCCCTGCGTTTTTCCAGCCTCCTAGCCCGGCGGCGGGAAGGGAAGGCCGTCCCGTGGTATGCGTTTTCCGGCGACGGGGCCGCCAAGGGGTATCTTGCCGTATGCATCGGGGTTCCCCAGCCCCCGGCGGGGCGTATCCCGGTTAACCTGACCATCCGCGGCGTCTCAAAGGCGGCGGAAACCCGCTACGCCCTTATTGCCCAAGGACGGCTTGCCGGAGCCGCTTACGCGCTGCTGGAACTGGAGCTTGGCACAGGCCGGACCCACCAAATCCGCCGGCACCTTGCCCATATCGGGCATCCCATTCCTGGGGACGGGAAGTACGGCAGCTTTGCCTTGAACCGGGAACTGCGCGGCTCGGCGGGAATCAAACGGCTGCTGCTCCATGCCGCCCGGCTGGTGATCCGGGACAGCCGCGGCGGTTTCTTCCTGGACATAAGCGCCCCCCCGCCGGATTATTTTTCCCGCTTCCTCCAAACCTGCGGCGTCTTGAGCGCCGGCCCTGGTCTTGACACATCCTTAGCCCGGTATGGAATACTGGAGTACCATGAGTACCGGTAAACGCCTTACCCCGCTTGTCAGCCTCCAGGTTTTAACAGGTTCCCTGGTATTGGCCGGAGAGCCGGCGCATTCTCTTCACCTTCCCGGCGGGGGCAAAGCGCCGCCCAAGGCAGCCTAATGGGTATGCCTACCATTGCCTTTGCCGGCGGCGGAACCGGCGGGCATATCTATCCCGGCCTGGCCGTGGCGGAACGGCTCGTCCGGTTGCTACCCTGCCGCATTATCTGGATAGGCTCCCATAGGGGCATGGACCGGGAGGCGGTAACCGGGGCGGGCATGGAGTTTTTTGGGATACCCGCGGGGAAGCTCCGGCGTTACTGCTCGTTCCGCAATATCCTGGACGCCGCGCGGGTGGGGCTTGGTTTTTTTGCGGCCCGGCGGGTCCTCAAACAGGAAAAACCGGCACTCCTCTTTTCCAAAGGGGGCTTTGTGAGCGTCCCCCCCTGCGCCGCCGCCGCCCATTTAGGCATTCCGGTCTTTATCCATGAATCCGATTACAGTCCCGGCCTGGCAACCCGGATTACCCTGCGCTTTGCCGCAAAGGTCTTTACCGCCTTTGCGGATACCGCCCTGCTCTTCCCCCCCAAGAAGCGGGGCCTGATACAACAGAGCGGAAATCCCATACGCCGGGCCTTCCAAAACGCCGGCCCAGAGGCCGGGCGGGCCTTCTTAGGGGTCGGACCGGAAGAACGGCTCCTCCTGGTCCTAGGGGGAAGCCTGGGCGCCCGGCGGCTCAACGAGCTGGTCCGGCAAGCCCTGCCTGGGTTAACCAAAACCTATACGGTTGTGCATCAAACCGGCCCTAAGACCCCTTGGGACGTGGAAGCCGGGGAACGGTACCGGCCCTATCCCTTTATCCGGGCCGAACTGCCCCAGGTGATCGCCGCCGCAGAGATGGTAGTCTGCCGGAGCGGCGCGGGAACCATTTGGGAATGCGCCGCCCTGGGGAAGCCCATGGCGCTTATCCCCCTCCAGGGCCCGGCAAGCCGGGGGGACCAGGTGGAAAACGCCGCCTTTCTGGAAAAGGCCGGCGCGGCCCTGGTCCTACGGGACGAGGCGGACCCCCAGCTTCTGGTGGAAACCATAGGGGCCCTGGCCGCCGATGGGGAGCGGCGCCGGGCCATGGGGGAAGCGGCGGCCCGCTTTGCCGTCCTCGATGGGGCGGAGATTATCGCCCAGGCAATCACGGCGTTTCTTGGGAAGCCTTCACTGGGGAAGCGCTGATTAAATCCAATCGAGGATTTAATCAGTAGAGCTGTCCTGAAACTTCAGTTTCAGAACAGCTTCCGCTTAAAAACGCGGTTTCATCGGACTTTAGTCCGCAGGCTTTAGCCTGAGAAACCGCGGGACGTGTTCCGAAACTAACCGGGTTTTGGAACACGTCTAGTATATCTTACCCGCGTTTGCGTAATGAAATGAGCAAATGCATCGAACCGAAGGTTCGCGGGCAGCGCTGATTGCGGACCGAAGGTCCGATGTCAAGTTAATCAGCGTTGCCCTAGGGGAACGGAGTTAGTGCATGCAGTTACTCGGTATTGATATTATTTTTAGCGCCCTCATTTTGATTTTCGTAATCCGTTGCGCCCTGCGGGGCTTTCTTGAGGAAGCGCTGTCCATGGCGGCCCTGGTATTCGGGGCGGCCTTTGCGTTTTTTTTTCATAAGGCCGGGGCGGATTTTATCCGGGAGCGCTTTATCGGCGGCAGGATACTGCCGGAACTGCTTGCCTTTACGGGGCTTTTTTTAATCCTCTTCCTCGCCGTCAAGGTCCTTGAGTATATCCTGCGGGACATCCTCAACCGCATAGACCTGGGGGGGGTAAACCGTTTCCTGGGCATATTCTTCGGACTCCTGGAGGGGCTCTGTTTGGTTTCCTTCATCCTCTTCATCCTCTCCGTCCAACCCCTCTTTGACGCGGAGCATCTTTTAAGCAACAGCCTCTTTGCCCGGTTGCTTTTCCCGGTTATCGACGAGGCGCGGCGGTCGATTATCCGGTCCGGCGGGTAAAGGCATGTTTGAAAATGTTCTGGGACAGCCGGCGGCAAGCCGGCTTGGGGAGGATATTAGCCGGGGGGTGCTGGCGCCCTCCATGCTTTTCCAGGGCCCCGCCGCTTCCGGCAAGGGAACCGCGGCATTGGAACTGGGGCGTATCCTTTCCTGTGAAAGCACCGGGGCTCCCTGGAACTGCGCCTGCGCCGCCTGTTCCCGCCACCGGCTGCTCTACCACCCGGACCTCATGGCCCTGGGTTCCCGGCCCTTTTCAGCGGAAATCGCCGCGGCGGCCCAAGCCTTTGCCGGCGATCCGGATTCCGCGGCCCGGCCCTTCTTTATCCGCTCGGTACGGAAGCTCCTCCTCCGTTTTTCCCCGGTACTTTGGGAGGATGAGCCGAAGTTCAGCAAGTTGCTGTCCCTGATCGACGGCCTGGAAACGGAGCTGGACGAGGCGATTACCCAGGTCCCGGCTCCCGAAGCGGCCCAAAAACTCTGCGCCGCTATACTCAAGAACGCGCAAAAGCTGGAGGCCGAGGGCCTGGGGGAACTCATCCCAGCGGCCCAGGTCAGGCGGGCCGCCTATTGGTGCAATCTGGCGCCCCAGGGGAAGCGGAAGCTCCTTCTCATTGAGAACGCGGATCGCATGCGGGATGAAGGCCGGAATAGCCTCTTGAAACTGCTGGAAGAGCCGCCGCCGGGGGCGGTAATCGTCCTTGCGGCCACCCATGGTGACGCGCTGCTTCCCACCATACTATCCCGGCTGCGGCCCTACCGCTTCCATGCCCGTCCGGCGGCTGTGGAAACCGAGGTGATTCGGCGGGTCTTTAAGGGAAGTCCGCCGGACCAGACTGACGGCAAGGCCGGCGGCCCTGCCGCCCTTGAGGAAGGTAGCCTGATCGGCGCGTATCTTGATTCCTTCCTGCCGGTTTCCCAGGAGCGGCTTTATCCCCTGGCCGCTTTTTTTATCGCCTCCCTAACCTACCAGGGGGCCCTGATCCTCAAACACCGGGGGCTTGGGGAGCTGCCCGCGGAACTGGTCGCCCTGGGGAAGTACACGAGCCCCATCGCCGAAGCCGCGGGGCTGGGAAGGCCGGCCCGGGACATTGGTTCCTGCATCCAGACGGTTATGGACGGCGCCCAGCGTTTTGACGCCTCTGCCCTATTCAAACGCTTCTTTACCCTGGCCCTGGGTATACTCTCCGCAAGCCTGCGGCAGGGGCCCTTCAGCCCCCAGGCCGCGGCCTTGGGGGAACTCACGCGGCGGCTTGCGGGGGATGCGGTCCTTGCGGCCCTTACCTACAATCAAAACCCCGCCCTGGCGCTGGAGCGTTTCTGCGCCGAGTTCAAGCAAAGCCTGCCCGTTCTCTACGGGGCCGGAGGCGGCGGGGCATGAGAGATTTTATCAAACGGGCCCTTACCAAGCTGAACAAGCTCACCGCCGAACAGGTGGCGGACCTGCTGGTATCGGCTGCCACGGAGATCGACCGTTTGGAAACGGCCCTGGATTCCTTAACCAACGGGGTTCTGGTCTGCGATACCCGGCATACCCTGCTCTTGGCCAATAAGTACGCCGAGCGGTATCTCCAGATATCCCATCACGATACGGAACAGGGGCCCATCTGGACCATGATACGGAACGAGCAGGTCCGGGATTTCTTTGAAAGCACCCTGCCCGGGGGGGACCGGGTGGAGGCGCGGGAATTCGACCTGGAGATCAAGGGGATACAGCGGCTTTTGAGCGTCAGTGTGCTCCCCCTGGTGCGGGACCGGCAGGTGTCCGGCTCGCTTATCCACCTGGAAGACATCACGGAAAAGCGGGGCAAGGAGGCCCGGCTGCGGCGGGCGGAAAACCTGGCCAGCCTGACCACCTTAGCCGCCGGCGTGGCCCATGAAATTAAGAACCCCCTGGGGTCTATTTCCATCCATATCCAGTTGATACAAAAGGCCATGGCGGCGAATAGGGAGTACTATTTCCACGACCATCCTGAGGGGGACGCCCAGGGGTATTTTGATCTCCTGGATAAATATACCGCCGTGGTTAATGAAGAAATCGACCGGCTCAATCATATTGTGGTGGACTTTCTCTTCGCGGTCCGGCCTATGGACATGGAATTCCGGGAGGGCAGCGTCAACGCACTGATCGAAGAACTCATCAAATTTATCCGCTATGAGCTTGATGAGGCCAAGATCGCCTGTTTCCTGGAGCTGGATGAAAAGCTCCCCAGCATCGACTTTGACGAGCGGTACCTGAAACAGGCCCTGCTCAACCTGATCAAAAACGCCATAGCCGCCATGCCCGGCGGGGGCGCCCTAACCATCAGCTCCGGCTTTACCGATACGGATATTCAGATTCTGATCCAGGATACGGGGATAGGGATTCCTGAGGAGCATCTCTCCAAGATATTCGAGCCCTACTTTACCACCAAGAGTACCGGTTCCGGCTTGGGGCTGACCCTGGTTTTTAAGATTATCCGGGAACATAAGGGGGAGGTAACGGTAAAATCCCGGGAAGGGAGCGGCGCCTGTTTTATCCTGACGCTGCCCATACCCCAGCGGGAAACCCGGCTTATCAGAGCGCCCGACGGAGCGTCCGGTGAAGTTTAAGCTCCTGGTGGTGGATGATGAAAAGAATATCCGGGAAGGCCTCGCGGCGTCCCTGCGGATGGACGGCCATGAGGTGGAAACCGCGGCGCTTGGGGAGGAAGGGTGGAAGCGTTTCCAAAAGGGGGACATCGACCTGGTGATCACGGACCTGCGGATGCCCGGCATGAGCGGCGAGGAATTTTTAAAGCATATCAGCGCCGAAACTCCCGGCATTCCGGTGATTGTTTTGACCGGGCATGGAACCGTGGAAAACGCCGTCGCGGCCATGCGGAACGGGGCCTATGATTTTCTTACCAAGCCGGTAAACCTGGACCGGCTCTCCCTGCTGGTTAAGCGGGCCCTGCAAAACCGGGAACTCATACTCCGGCAACACCGGCTTGAGGAGGAATTAGAAAAGAAAAAGCACTTTGAAACCATGATCGGGAGCAGCGTTTCCATGCGCCGGGTCTTCGACACCATAAGCCGGGCGGCCCCGGCCAAGGCGTCGGTACTCATCACGGGGGAATCCGGGGTGGGAAAGGAGCTGGTAGCCAACGCCATACACGCGCTCTCCCCCCGGAAGGATAAGCCCCTGATCAAGGTGCACTGCGCGGCCCTGGCGGCAAGCCTCTTGGAAAGCGAACTCTTCGGCCATGAGAAGGGCGCCTTTACCGGCGCGGCGGGGCGAAAACGGGGCCGGTTTGAGCTGGCCAACGAGGGAACCCTGTTTTTAGACGAGATCGGCGAGATCGATCAGAACATACAAATTAAGCTCCTGCGGGTGCTGCAGGAAAAACGCTTTGAGCGGGTCGGGGGGGAGGAAACCATAGAGGCGGACGTGCGGATCGTGGCGGCCACCAACCGGGACCTCAAGGCGGAGATCGAAAAGGGGAATTTCCGGGAGGACCTCTATTTCCGGCTCAACGTGGTCAACATCCATGTTCCGCCCCTGCGGGAACGGAAGGACGATCTGCCCCTGTTGATCACCGCCTTCCTCCGGGAATTTTCCGGGGAAAACGGGAAGCCCGTAGAGGGGTTCAGCGAGAAAGCCCGGGCCGGCCTGTACGCCTACGACTGGCCGGGGAACATCCGGGAACTGCGGAACTGCGTTGAAAGCGCGGTGGTCATGGCGAAAGACCCGGTGATCACCGAAGAGGACCTGCCGCCCACCCTGAGAAACCAAAGCGATGCGGGATGGATACGCATCCCTGTGGGGACCACGCTGGAGGAGTCGGAGAAGATCATCATCCGGGACACCCTTTCATTCCACAAGGGCAATAAGAGCAAAACCGCCGAAGTCCTGGCCATAGGCCGCAAGACCTTGCACCGGAAGCTCGCCGAATGGGGCGTAGGCGGGGAAGAAGTCCCGCCCAGCGGCGGCTGAGGAGCAAGCGGGGGGCCGGGGGGCCTTTCGGCCCCCCGGCGGGGGCGTTAAGGGGGCAGAGCCCCCGTAGAGGGGGTAGGGCGCAACGAAGCGCGCCCGTAGGGGCCGTACCCCAGAGGGGTACGCGGCTTCCCCTTTCCTCCTTTCTTATGTTGTTGACAGTGGGGCTTACCCCCGCTTGCGCTTTCCCGTCAAGCGCCCTATACTACCCCCAGGGAGTATGGCATGGCTAAAAGCTGGTATTTTCAAAATTGCGCTTCCCTTGGCCGTTTGCGCCTGGATGGCGGTAGCAATACTGTTGTATACGATTTCATAATTCCTTATATGGTAAAGAATTACCCCCCCACCCCCCCCATTTTATAGCTCCCCGGGTAATTGCCGGACCCATTCTTTCCAGATTAGACCGTATGCTTTCCCGCCCAGGTTATAGCGGCTGCCGCAAAATTTCAGTTCTGCGCAAGCTCT
>JAITHL010000192.1 GCA_031279975.1 Treponema sp.
TCACAACACGGATCAGCCTTCCACCTCTTATAATTAGCCCCGCAAGGGGCTGACCTTCCCTGGCCCCGTCAGACCAGAGTACCACGTTCTCCCGATAATCTAAATCATAGGTTCTCTGCGGTTTCATCCGCTTTAATCAGTACTTCCCTAAGAGCCTGTTTAAATCTACCATTTGAACAGGCTCTAACCAGGCGGTATTCGGCGGTACAGATATAATCGGAATTCTCTGACAATTTCAAATTGTCAGAGAATAATCAGCGCTTCTCATGTCTTCCTAAAAAAGCGAATCCGGGACACCGGGCACAACAACGTAGACATCTTTTACCAGTTTATCAACGTCAACTTCGGCTTTGAGAATACCGATATTCCGCATATCTTTCGCGTTGCGTTCAAGGGCGGGCAGCGCCTGGCTTACGGATGCGCGATAGTTAAAGGTTTTAAGAATCCGGCCGTTCACCAGTGGATCCCCTGCGGCCCGTTTGGTGTCGGCAAGGATTTGCGCCGCTTCACCGGGATGTTCCTGCACAAACTTGGCGGCCTTCTGTACGGCGCGTAAAAATTTCGCCGTTGACAGCGGGTAGGTTTTGATGGTTTCAGTACGCACCGGAATGACACAGCAAAATTCGTCTTTATAATTTTCATCCACGCCATTATCAATGATGGCGCGAAAACCCCTGGCGTCCTGGGCAATTTGCGCGGAAGGATCGGTCAGGGCGATTGCGTCAACCCCGCCCCGTTCAAGGAGCAGCGGCAGTTCACCGGCGCTCTGATAAATGTATTCAACATCGGCGTTTTCTCCGTCAACTTTGAAACCCTTGTCCGCCAGATACCGCTTGGCAAAGAGAAGGGCGCTTGCGCCCGGGCTTGCCCCGCCGATTGTCTTTCCCTTAAGATCGGCGAAGGTCTGTATGTTTGAGTCTCCCCGAACCAATGTCTTGATGCAGCCGGTGTGCATAGCAAGGGGAATCTGAACCGGAAGTCCGTTGGACAGAGGGTGGATCAGTCCTATCATCAAAGTAATTAAGCCGTCCACACTGCCGTTAGTCAGGAGATTCATTGCCTCGCCGTCGCCGACATTGATGGTTTCCCACTTGAGACCCTCTTCATCATAGTACCCTTTTTCGGCTGCTATATGCACCGGCGCATTGCAAAGGCTCATGGTAAAACCAATCTTGAACACATAGTCGTCTTCGGCCTTTTCCGCCTCTTTCTTTTTGCACGCCAAAACAGCGAGCAAAACCGCCATAAGCGCCAAAACACCTAATACTCTTTTCATACATTTTCCTCCAAAAAAATATGGTAACTCGCCCTCAAGGGTTAGTTGCATCCTCTTTCCTGCTCCGCGCCGTTTCCCGCAAAGTGCAGGATACGCAAAATCTCCGCGCGGAGTTCCAGAAAATCACGGTCGTCCCGCCGGCGGGGGTACGCTTTCTCTACGTTGATGATATTCTCGATCTTCGCCGGACGCGCGGACATCACGACAATGCACGTTGCCATGTAAATCGCCTCGTCTACATCGTGGGTTACCATCACCGTGGTCATCCGCTGTTTTTGCTAACTCTTTATGTTGTAAAGAATTACGATTTCAGCCCTGAAAAATGCGCACGAGCTAATTCCTTATGTTATAAGAAATTAGAAATCGTAGTGCGCTGGCCCTGCCTGCCCTGGAAACGCCTGGTTAAGCGGCGGCCCGGCGGCCCTTGCGCAAGGGGGCAAAAAATCGTATCACTAAGATATGCTGGTCCTTAAATTTGGCGGCACATCGGTGGGTTCCGCCGGCGGGCTGAATAACCTTATCGCAATATTACATGACCGGGAACATAAGAACAACGTCAGCGTCGCGGTAGTCTCCGCCCTGGGCGGGATTACCGACGCCTTAATCGCCGCGGCCCATAGGGCCGCCCAGGGAGACCCGGCCTACCGGGATGATCTCCGGGCAATGGAAGAACGGCATTTGAGCCTCTGCGCTTCTTTTTTGGCGGGGGAAGCGCAAAGGGAGGGCGGAGCGGTTATTGCCGGAAACATGCAAGAGCTTTCCCGTATCCTGGACGGGGTAAGCATACTCCAGGAGCTGACTTTGCGGGCGCTGGATCATATTATGAGTTTTGGGGAACGGCTTTCCGCCGCCCTTATTACGAAGATACTAAACGACCGGGGCTTCCCGGCGGAGTACCTTGATACCCGGAGCCTGATCAAAACCGATGACGCCTATGGCGCGGCCCGCTTCCTTCCCCAGGAGAGTTTTGCGCATATCAGGGCCCATAGGGAGAAAAGGCCGGCCCTCCAGATCGCCACCGGTTTTATCGGCTCAAACCGGGAGGGGCATACCACCACCCTTGGACGGGGCGGCTCGGACCTGACCGCGGCTGTTTTTGGCGCCGCCCTGGGGGCGGAGAAGGTGGAGATATGGACCGATGTGGACGGCATCATGACCGCGGACCCCCGGTATGTGCGTAACGCCTTCCGGATTGATCAGATATCCTATGAGGAAGCCATGGAGCTGTCCCATTTTGGGGCAAAGGTGCTCCATCCGCCTACGGTACAGCCCGCTTTGGAAAAGGGGATACCCATCCACATTCGCAATACCTTTAACCCAAGCGGGGAAGGCACCGTGATAACCTTTACCTCTGAGGAAGGCCCCTATCCTATCCGGGGTATCAGTTCCATAGAGAATATTACCCTGATACGCCTCCAAGGGTCGGGCATGGCCGGGGCGGTGGGTTTTTCATCCCGCTTATTCGGGGCACTGGCCCGGAAAAAGATCAATATTATCCTCATATCCCAAAGTTCCAGCGAATATTCCATCTGCGTTGCGGTGGAACCCCGGGACGCCGCCGCCGCCGCCGCCGCTTTAACCGGGGAATTTGAGCGGGAAATGAGCGCGGGCGTCATTGAGCCGCCGGTGGTAGAGCCTGATCTGGCTATCGTTGCGGTGGTGGGCGGGCGGATGAAGCATACCTCCGGCATATCGGGAAAGGTGTTTCACGCCCTGGGCCGGAACGGGGTCAATGTCATTGCCATTGCCCAGGGGTCTTCGGAGCTGAATATCTCCACCGTTATTGCCCAAAAGGACGTGGTTAAGGCCATGAACGCCATCCATGAAGCCTTCTTCCTATCCAGCGTCCGGTCGGTACATCTGTTTTTAGTGGGAACCGGTCTTATCGGGGGAACCCTGGTGGAACAGATTGCCAGCCACCGGGAGATTCTGGCGGATCAGTATAAGATACGCATTAACCTGGTTGGGGCCGCCAATTCCCGGACCATGGCCTTGAACGTTGAAGGGCTGGACCCAAAAAGCCTGCACGGGATACTAGACGGGAAGGCCCCAGGGGGGGGCGCCGAGATACTGCCTTTTCAACTGTCCGCCTTTATTGACCGGATGCGGGCCTTTAATCTGCCGAATATGGCCTTTTGTGATTGTACCGCCAATGAGGATGTGGCGGCCCGGTATGGGGAAATCCTGCGGTCCGCCATTGCCATCATTACCCCCAATAAGAAGGCCAATTCCGGTTCCTTAGCATACTACCGCGCCCTTACGGATTACGCGAAATCCTGGGGCATTCCCTATCTGTATGAAACCACCGTATGCGCCGGCCTTCCGGTTATATCGACCCTGCGGGACCTGGCCCTTTCCGGGGACACGGTACGGCGTATCGAAGCGGTGCTTTCGGGAACCTTGAGTTTTATCTTTAATAAGTATGACGGCTCCACCGCCTTTTCGGACCTGGTCCGGGAAGCAAAGGCCAAGGGTTATACCGAACCGGACCCGCGGGATGATCTGAACGCGATGGACGCCGCCCGTAAGGCGCTTATCCTGGCGCGGGAGTGCGGGATGCCCTTGGAATTTAAGGATGTGATCATTGATCCCCTGCTTCCCCCGGCGTGTTTTCAAGCGGCGGATGTGGAAGGTTTTTTTATGGAACTCCAAAAAGAGGATGGGGCCTTTGAAAAACGCCGCGCCGTTGCCGCCGCCCAAGGAAGGGTCCTCCGGTATGTGGCGGTAATACAGGAAGGTTCCGCCCGCATATCCCTGCGGGAAGAAGGGGAGTCCAGCCCCTTCCGCTCCCTGGTGGACGCGGATAATATGGTGGTTATTACCACCGACCGGTATGCCGCCTTGCCCATGGTGATCAAGGGTCCCGGCGCGGGCGCCCAGGTTACCGCCGGCGGGGTCTTTGCGGACATCCTGCGCATTGCCCGGACGCTGGTATAACTCCCTGGCCGCAAAACGCGCTTAGTTTTGCGGCCCCCTTCCCCTTCCATACCAAAAAGGCGCCCCCATGGGACGCCCCTTTTACAAAACCCGGCGCTGGTATCCACCGATCGGGAGCGCTGATTACATGACAAATGGACCAGCGGTCCGCCGCCGGAGGCCCGCAATCAGCGCTCCCGGGCGCCGCGCTGTTTCGGCGTTTACTTGCCGCTCCCGCCGTTCCGTAGTTTAACCAGCAGGGCCTTTGCCCTATCCTGCACCGGACGGATATAGGACGCGTTATCCGCAATACGCATAATGGTCTTAATGGTATTCCCGTCCTTGATGCCCCCATTGGCCGACAAAACTTCGTAGGCCTCCAATGCCGAAAGGGCCAGGAGATTATCCGGATGCAGTACGTCAAAACGGGTAACAACCCATGAAATGGTATTGATGGTTTCATCATTTTCATTGATACCAATTTTTGCCAAGGATTTTACCGCCTCGGTTAATACCATGGGTTCCGGATCGGCCATAACAATTTTGACCAGGGTGTTTTTGGCCTCCACGGTGCCTAATCCCCCCAGATAGGCAGCCGCTTTAGTACGAATCTCAGGATAATTATGGGCTACCCGTCCGCCTTCCCTGGTTTTGTACAAAATCCCTTCCAAGGCAAGGTAGTCCAAGGCGTTTTGTATTTCAGGACCCGCGTTCCCCCGGTCTATCGCCTCCCCAATGTACTCCAGGGCCACCAGCTTCATGTCCCGGCTGTCGGCCCGGCTTTGTTCTTGGATGATCATCCGCTCCACCGCGTCCTGTAAATAGGATTGTTCCACCGATTTTTCACCGGAGGAGGACTGTCCCATAACCATGGACGCCGCGGCGAATACCGCTAACGTTACCGCTATTAAACGCTTAGTTATTCCCATCAATAGCTCCTTACTAAAAGCGCTCTGTAAATTAGTCTATGATTTTCCAATTATTCCCTATTTTTTCAAGATCGTAAAGCCTTAGACGCTGCCCCTGGGGGGTGATTCTATAGGCCTTAATCCTTGAGGGAGAAACAAATTCGATATCATCCACCTGGTCTTCGGCCCGGGATGGAACAACCACATAGTTAAAATAATCCCGCGGGGAGGTTATCCTTATTTTTCGGGATTTTAAGGCTGGGGATTCAGATATTTTTTTTAAATAACCGGGAGCGCTGATAGAACGGAAGTAATCATCCGCTAAATTTTTTACCCAGGCGTTATAATCCTTTGCCCGGATAATCATATTCAAGGACCCTATCAGTTTTTGCGCGTCAAATTTGGCGGTGTCATAGACTTCCTGGCTGATCGTCTGGGGATCAAAGGCCGGTTCAGCCGGGCTTTCCGCTTTTGGCGGCGCCGGCGTTTCTTTTTTTACCGCCGGCGGCGGCGCCGGTTTGGGAGGTTCCGGTTCGGCGGCCGCCGGCTTCGAGTGCGTCCGCTTCCGGGGTTCGCTGTTCGGGTCCGGTACGGGCCGCCATTGGACGGACTGCGCCGACGGCGCGGCAGCGGGGCGCTCAAGGCGTTTTGCTGGTTCAGCCGGCAGGGAACGAAGCGCCGGTTCCAGGCGCGATTCCGCCTCCCGCTGGGCGAGGGGTTCCGCCTTGGGATGGCAGGCGAGGCATAACCATATCAATAAGGCCAGGTAACTGTATCTTCCCATTTACCAGAATTTTAATCCTTTCCCCGGCATCCGTCAAATAGAATTCGCCAAATACTTTTCCCGGATTATGCGGGCGGAAGGGCCAGGGCCAGCGCATATAAACTTTTGGGCGCATTTTTGATCCGCAAAAACCGCGCTTTCCGCTTCAATCGCTTGCGCGGGACGGGGGCGCCGCCCCCGGAACCCCCGCTGGGAGGCCGAAAGGCCCCCCAGACCCCCCATGAAAAATTTATATGCGTGGGCCCTGGCGGAAGGGCCCGTTCCCCTTGACCGCCCTTGGCCGGTATTTTATGGTAGACCCATGCTGCGGGCCGTTTTCCCCGGGTCCTTTGATCCGCCCACCCTGGGGCATCTGAATATTATTGAACGGGCGGGTTCCCTCTTTGAAGAACTCATCGTGGTGGTAGCGGAAAACCGGAACAAGCGCGCGCTTTTTTCCGCGGATGAGCGGACGGCCATGATGCGGGAGCTGGCCCGGCCCTGGAGCAATGTTTCCGTCAGCCGTTGCGATTATCTTATTGTTGAATTTATGCAAAAGACCGGCTGCCGTATTCTTATCCGGGGCGTCCGGGGGGTGGATGATTTTTCCTATGAATTTGAAGTCGCCATGATCAATAAGGCCCTGCGCCCGCCTATTGAAACGCTCTTTATGCCCACGGACCCCCAATATTTTGTGCTCCGTTCTTCATCGATCAAAGAGCTTGCCTCTTTTCAGGCCGATGTGTCCGGCATGGTCCCCCCCCTGGTGGCAAAAGCCTTGAGCGCCCGGTATAGCGGCGGGCCGTGAGCGGGACCGCCGCCTTCGGTATTTTACGGGCCCAATATTGACATGGGGGGGCATATTTGTTAGATTGGATGGACAAGAAGTGAGGTTTATATATGGCTGTACCGAGAGCGAAAACGTCAAAGGCAAGAACCAGCCGGCGGCAGACGATTAATATGAAGCTTGCCGTTCCCGCGCTTATGCCCTGCGGCAGTTGCGGAAACCAGGTTTTATCGCATCGCGTTTGTCCTAAATGCGGGTTTTACCGGGGTAAACAGGTAATGAACCCGGAGTCAAAGGTTTAAGGAGGCGGAGTTATGGACGAGTTATTTGAAAAGATGCAGAAATTAATAGCCCAAAAGCTGGAAATAGCCGCGGAAAAGATCACCCTGGACGCTTCTTTCCGGCAGGATTTGGGCGCGGACAGTCTGGATACCTACGAGTTGGTCTACGCAATCGAGGAAGAAACGGGTATTTCTATTCCCGATGAAAAAGCCAATGAGTTTGAAACGGTCCGGGACGCATACGACTACATTAAGTCTCAACAACAAACATAAGTTTCCGGATTTGGATTCCGGAAGAAAGAAATTATTAACGGAATTTCAGAAAGCCGCGAATATCCGTTTTAAAAATATAAGGCTGTTAAATTATGCTTTTATACACCGGTCGGCTTCCAATGAAGCCGGGTATGGGGGGAATAATGAGCGGCTTGAATTTTTAGGCGACGCCGTCTTGGGAGCGGTTGCCGCTACCATCCTGTATGATCGTTTCGCGGATAAAACAGAGGGGGGGCTTGCGAAAATAAAATCCGTGGTGGTCTCTGAGGACGTGCTTTCGGGGGTTGCCCGGGAACTCCAGTTGGACCGCCTCCTCCTTTTGGGCCGGGGGGAAGAACTGTCCGGGGGGAGGGAGAAGAAGACCCTCCTGGCGGACGCCCTGGAAGCCCTTATCGGTGCCCTGTACCTGGATTCGGGGTATAAGACCGTTTTTTCCTTTGTAAGCCGGTGGATAGGTCCGGAAATTGCGCGGGTCATGGACGGCCAGCGCCATCAGGATTATAAATCCCTCTTGCAAGAGTTGACCCAGCAGCTGTACCGGACCTACCCGGTCTATCAGATGGTCAAACGGAGCGGCCCGGATCACGCCCGGCTTTTCTGGATAGAGGTGCGGGTGAACGGGCGCGTATACGGCCCCGGCGTAGGGAAGAATAAAAAAAGCGCCGAACAGGAAGCCGCCCGCATCGCCTACCAAACGTTCACCGCGGAAGCGGCGGACGGCCCGTTACCCCCATCGTTTGGCATAGATACGGGCGGCAATGGCTAAGAGGTTTTCTTTGGTATTCAAGGCCGGATCGTCTAATACGGCTTCCAGCAGTTCTTGCAGGATAATCCCCAGGGGCCTTCCGGGCGCTATGCCTAAGCCCATGATATCCCGGCCCGATACGGCCAGGTCCTTGAGGGAAAAGGCATGGGACCCGGCGCGGATAGCGTCTATCCGGCTAATGAGGGGAAGCAGGTAATCCGCCGGCGGTTCAGTCCCCGCGGCGGCATAGGCATCCGCCAAGCGCAGCCGGTAGATGCCGGGAAGCCGCTCCTCCCCGATCCGGATGATGAAGCGCCGGACCGCCGCGTCTTTCCATGCCGCCTCATAGTGAAACATGTGTTCCCCGATCAGGTGTACCGCCCCTTGGGCAAGGGCGTTGGGATACCGGTAGCGGCGGAAATAGGCTTGGGCCAGCCGGACGGATTCCCGTTCATGGTTATAGAAGGTCCAAACGCCCTGGCTGTCCATTTTTCGTACCAGGGGTTTGCCAATATCATGGAACAGGGCGGCCAGCCGGACAACCGGGGGATGCTTATGCCGGGCGGTATAATCGCAGGCCAGGAGGGAATGGTCCAATACGTCAAACCGGTGGCATCCCTTCTGTTCGATCCCCCGGCAGGCCGCCAGGTCCGGCAGGAGCAGGGCCAAGAGGCCGGTTTGTTCCATTAAACGGAAGGCCCGGGACGGCGTTGCCGAGAGGATGATCTTATCCAGCTCATCCCGGATACGCTCAGGGGCCACCTTGGCGGTGGTCGAGAGGGAGCCGGGGACGGCCTTGAGGGTGGCTTCCTCAATGGTAAATCCCAGCTGGGACGCAAAGCGCACCGCCCGCAGGGGCCGCAAGCCGTCTTCGGCAAAGCGTTCTTCCGCCCTGCCGACGCAGCGGATTATGCCGCGCTTGATATCCCCGGCGCCGTGAAAGGGGTCTACCCGGCGGCCTTCGGGAAGCTCCAGGGCGACGGCGTTCATGGTAAAGTCCCGGCGGGAAAGGTCTTCCTCGATGCTGGCGGTATACTCAATCTTTTCAGGACGCCGCCCGTCTTGGTAGTTCGATTCGGTCCTAAAGGTGGTAACCTCAAGTTGGTGGCCCTTAAAATGAACGGTAACGGTTCCGTGTTTAATCCCGGTGGGAATTACCCGGGGAAAGATACTCCGCACCTCCTCAGGCCGGGCGTCGGTCGCCAAATCCCAGTCATGGGCGTCGTTCCCCCGGATAAGGTCCCGGACCGCGCCGCCCACCAGGAATACCTTCTTTCCCCGCCGGGAAAAAACAGCCGCCGCTTCTTTGAGTATGGGATGTATCATGCCCTTCCTTATACTATAATGAGCTAGTCAGAAACAAGGTTATGGAGCGCCATGCGGGGGATTGCGTTTATTGGCGGGGAAGGCCCGCCGGTTTCCCGGCGCCGGGCGCTGGCTGCGCCGGGCTGCCTTATTGTTGCCGCGGATTCGGGGCTTGAAGCGGCGGAACAAGCGGGGATACGGCCCCATTGGATAATCGGCGATATGGATTCCTTGGCGGATACGGCAAGGCTGGACCGCTACCCGCCGGACCGGGTTATCCGGTATCCCCGGCATAAGGACTATACGGATACCGAACTGGCGATCCAGCTCCTCTGGGATCAGGGGTGCGATGCGGTTTGGCTCGCCGGCGGCGGCGGGGGCAGAACGGATCATCTCCTGGCGGTCTACGCCCTCTTTGAGCGGGATCGGCCCCCGGACCGGTGGATTACCGCCCGGGAGGATATATGGCGCCTTCAGGCCGGGGAATGTATGTCCCAGGCGGGGATAGGCGCGGCGGCGGCCTTGCAAGAGGACGCGCCGGATAAGCCCCTGGGAGTTTCGGTGTTCCCCCTGCGCTCCGGGCCTTGGAAGGCCGAAAGCCGGGGTCTCCATTGGCCCCTGGATAATTTCGGCTGGAACCGGGGGGTCTTTGGGATCAGCAACGCCGCCCCCCAGGGACGCTTTTGTATTCGGGCCCTGGAAGGGCGCTTTCTCGTTATGATCTTCCAGAACGGGATCAGTATTGATGATTCCTGGTGAACATGACTATAATAAAATGAGCAAATAAAGTTGTTCGGAAACCAACCGGGTTTCCGAACAAGTCTAATACATCGAACCAGCGGGCGCGGGCGGCGCTGTTCGCGGGCCTTCGCGCCGGCGTCAAGGCAGCCGGCGCTTCCTACAGAAGCCTTGGTTGAGGAGTTAATGATATGCGCGAAATCGTACCCGGGGGAACCAATACATCCCGGCGGGCATTGGCTAAACAGGGCGTAAGCGCCGCCGGCTGCCTAATCGGGGGCGCCGGTCTTTTTATCCTGCGCTGGCTTCCCGGCCTGCTGGGGGGCCTTGCGGGGGGCGCGGTAACGCTTGCCGGGATCGGCGCCCTGTTGTCAAAAGACCCGGAGGCTCGCAAACTGGGGCCTATGGTAACCCTGGCGGGCGGCCTAACCATCCTTGCCAACCTTCCCTTCTTGACCAAATTGGGGGGCATGGCGCAGTTTATCTTGGCGGGCGGCGCGGCGGTCCTGCTGCTTATGGGCGTCTGGAAGGGCGTTCAATTTTTTAAGGGTTTGAAGAGCCTCTCGTGACCTATTTTTTTGAAACCTACGGCTGCCAGATGAATTTCGCCGAATCCGCGGCCATGGACCGCCTCTTCCGGGACCGGGGCTGGACCGGCGCGGCGGACGGAGATGCGGCGGACCTGGTTTTGATACATACCTGTTCGGTCCGGGAAACCGCGGAACAGCGGGCTCTGGGGCGGCTTGCCCAGTATGCGGCCCTCAAGAAGAAACGGAAGGAACAGAACCGCCCCCTTACCCTGGCGGTTGGGGGGTGTATGGCCCAACGTCTGGGCAGGGGATTACAAGCAAAGATACCGGAGGTGGATTATGTGCTGGGGACCGCCGCCCGGTCCCTGCTGCCTTCGCTGTTAGCGGCCCTGGAACAGGGGCGGAAGCCAGAAGCCCCAAGCGGGGCTTGGGCTTTCACGGACGCGGCGCCGGCCTTCCCGTTTTCCCCCCTCCATACGGCGGAACCGGAGCCGGGAGCAAAAACCATAAGGAGCTTTATCCCCGTCATGCAGGGATGCGGTAATTATTGTTCCTATTGTATAGTTCCCTCGGTCCGGGGCCCGGAGGTCTCCCGCGATCCCGCCGCGATTGAGGCGGAGATACGCCTGGCCGCGGCCCAGGGGGTACGGGAAATAACCCTTCTGGGACAGAACGTCAATGCCTACCGCTGGGAGGGCCTGGATTTTTCCGGTCTTTTAGCATTGACGGCCCGGGCGGTGGAGCAAACGCCGATCCGGTGGGTCCGTTTCTTGTCCGCCAATCCCAAGAATTTTTCCCCCCAGGCCGTCCAGGTTATGGCGGATAACCGGGTTTTCTGCCGGCACCTCCATCTTTGCGTCCAGCATGGGTCGAATAGGGTGCTGCGGGCCATGAACCGGGGCTATACCCGGGAAGCCTATCTTGCCCTGGTGGAAATAGTACGGAAGGCCATGCCGGAGATCAGTTTTTCCACGGATATTCTCATTGGATTTCCTGGAGAAACCGAAGAGGACCTGGAAGAGACCCTAACTTTGATGGAAGAGGTCCGGTTTCTCTCTGCCTATATGTACCACTATAATCCCCGTGAAGGAACCGCCGCGTATACCCTTCCTTGCCGGATCAGTGAGGGGGTGAAACGGGAGCGCCTTGGCCGGGTCATCGCGCTACAGAAAAAGCATACCCAGGAATTGTTGCAAAGCCGCCTTGGCAGGCGGGAACGGGTTTTAATCGAAGGGGTTTCCCGGAAAAATGCCGATGAATTAGTAAGCCGGACCGAGCGCCAGGAGACGGCCGTGGTTCCCGGCGGAGCCGCCCTGTCCGGCTTTTTTGGGGAGCTTACCCTGGACTCCCTGCGGGGGAATACCTTCCGTTCAAGGGATATTCGTATACTGGAATGATTGCCCGCGGGGAAGCTGGTATAACAAAATTTGAACGGACATGGTGAAGAAGGAGTTAAACGTCTCAGGATGTTCTGGAAATTACTACGGTTAATCGGTATATTAGTGGTTCTGCTCTGTTTTATCGGGTTTAATTTAGACAACCAATGCGATATTTCCTTTGGTTTTGCCGCGTTGCGCTCGGTGCCGGTGTTTTTTACGGTTTTGGCATCCTTTGTGCTGGGCCTGCTCTGCGCCGTTCCCTTTGCGGTTTCCTTCCACCGGGGGCGGTCCCGGAAAACAGACCCGCAGGCAGCCGGGTTGGGGGAACATAATCCCTATGGGATCGATTAGGGGGCGGCTGGGGAGTATCGGCATCCTCGGCCTTCTGGTTGCAACCCATTCCCTGTACGGCCAGCAGGCCAATCCCCGGCCCCTGGGGGAGGATATGCAAACCATTGAAAGGACCCTGCGGGACCCCAAGACCTCCGGGGCCGCCCGGTATGCTGCCCTGGTCCGCCTAGGGGACCTCTCCTTGCTTTCCGGTAATATCGAGGCCGCGGCGGACGCCTGGAATAAGGCGGCCCTTCAAGGGGTGGGGGGCCGTATGGATGGAAACAGTATGCTTGCCTCGGCCCGGTGTTTTATCGCCCTGGGAGCCTTGGATAAGGCGGATACGGCCATTCGGATGGCGTTGCTGACCGGTACGGACAGCCGGATTACCCGGGAGGGGCGCTATCTGGGGTGCATAAGCGAAGCCGTCCGGTCGGGGAACGCGGCGCCCCTGCGTTCCCTGCTGGAGGACCCGGAGTTTGGGGACTACCGGTCCGCGGTTCTCTATATCCTCTGGAAGGTAACCGGGGAAGGGGCCTATCAAAACAGGCTGAAAACCGATCATCCCCTCAGCATCGAGGCCCGGATGGTCCGGGATGGAGGCGGGCCGGTAACCGGCGCGCCCAAGGCCCTGTGGCTGCTACTGCCGGGACGGAGCGGCATAACCCTTGCGGAACCCCAGAAAATCGGGCCCTCCGCCGGAACAGCGCCTCCCGCTTCGCAGGCGGCGGACGGCGCCTTAACCATAATCCAAGCCGGGCTTTTTAGCAGGGAGGAAAACGCGGCGGTTATGGTTGAACGGCTGCGGAAAGCCGGGTTTAGCCCCTTTATAACCCAGCGCCGGGTGCGGGATACGGCTTTTTTCGCCGTAAGCGTTCCCCCAGGGGATGATATGAACACCACTATTATCAGGTTGAAAGAGGCGGGGATTGAGGCTTTTCCGGTCTTCATCATCGAAGGATCGGCGGACTAGGCCCCGGCGCGGCGCCGGCATCCCCAGGGAAGCGGCGCAGGGAAACCGGCGCTTCAGGGACCTCCTGGAAACCCGATACGCTCAACCTGACGGGGATGAGGATAAGGTCTTCCGATCCGTTTCGTTGTACTAAAAAGGTTTTCCGCGTTTGGCCGGAGCGGGGGCCGGGCCGCAAGGCCAGTACTTCCCGATCCTGGAGGCTGAAAAAGGCGTATCTTCCCTTTTGCCGGATGCCCTTTGCGTGGAGTTCATAGTTCCCGTCCTGAAAAAAGGCGAAACTTCCCAGGGAGCTCTCATACCGGGCGCGGGTATAGGGGCGTATTGCCTTGCTTTGCCCTTGCCGGGCGTTCAGCCTTTCCGCTTTCCGGTAGGAACCGTCCCAGGCATTGTTCACCCCGATTTTCAACCGCAGTTCCTCAGAAATGCTCAGGCGGATGCTTTCCAGAGACTCAAACTCGATAGTCAAAAGACGCCGCAGGCTGGCAACCGAAATATTTTGACCGGTGATAGAGAGGCCGTAGCGGGCCGCGCTGGAATGCAGCCAGGTAAAAATCTGTTGGGTTTCATGGTCGTAAAAGATAAGTTCCCGGTTTTTGGGATCAAAATAGATAGAGCGCCGGGGTTCCCCAAGGCCCTGGGGTTCCGTCTGGCGCCATAGGCCGCTGATAAGGGTTTCAAATTCCTCCACGCCTCCGGACGGCGGCTTGAGGACCCGCCGCGTTCCGGCTTGCGGATCCGGCGGTTTGTTGGTATTCAACGGCTCATACCGGCTCCGGCGTTCCGCGTCCCCTTGGGCGGGAAGGTCTTGGGGGATAAGGGCCCGCGTCTGTTTTGGGAAGCCCTGGCGGGATTGGGGGGATGCTGTGAGGAAGAGGACGGCGGAAGCGGCCGTCCCAAAGGTGAAAACCATGATAAGGGCGATGGTTCTTTTGGTCATGCCGTTCCCGGTTCAGCTTAGGGCATGAGGGCGGCGGCGGCTTGCCGTACTTCCCCCTCGATTCCCAGGGCGGCCACCACGGCCCGCCAGCCGGTAAAGTTTTGTGTCCGGGAATACCGTAAAAGCCCGGCGGTCTCCGGCTTTACTGGAAAGGATGTCTGTCCCGCCACGACCAGCAGGGTATAGGGGATATGTTCCCGATCCGCCGCCGCTTCCAAGGCGGCGGCTTCCTGGAGGGCGGCGCTATAATTGGCGGTTCTGCCCGCGGGCTTGAGGGCTTGGAATACCCTTTTCAGGCGTTCTTTGTCATCCTGCCCGGTAATGGTTTCGGCAAAGACCTGCTGGGCCTGGCCCGCGGCCAGCCAAACCGTAACGGCGTCTCCTTCCTGGAGCAGCGTATCGGCCGCATACTCGCACAGCCAGGCAAGGGCCGCGTCTTTTCTTCGGGTAAACGCGGAAGAGCCGTCGATAATGATATACATATTGAGCGGAATGGTCCGGCCCCCGGCGGGGGCGGGCATAGGGTCCCCCCCGATAGGGCCGGCAAGCGCAAGGAAGAGCAAAATCCGTATACTAGCTTTCATCATAACGTATAGCCGGTATAGTACGCCGGAACCCCGCCCTGTGCAAGCCGATGAGCAGGGGCTTCACGCTGTATAGGCCGTAATGACCGGGAAACTAAAGAACAGCCCGGTTTAACAGAACAGCGCCCCGGCGCCAGGGCCAGCGCATATAAACTTTTTATGGGGGGTCTGGGGGGCCTTTCGGCCTCCCAGCGGGGGTTCGGGGGCGGAGCCCCCGTCCCGCG
>JAITHL010000057.1 GCA_031279975.1 Treponema sp.
CCGCAAAATCATTTACCAGGCCGATAAAACAGCGCCGTATGGCTGTTTCATTCAGGCTGCCGCCATAATCGATTATTTTTTGTAACCCGTTGCGGTACTTATTGATATTTTGGTTCATAGCAAGATTGCGGCCTGTTCCAAGGGCCGCGCTGATGTATGGCGCGCGGCGGCATGGTCCGCGGATTACCCCGGATTTTCGCGGATATGATCAGCGGTAATCCGGGTAATCCGCGGACTTTTGTTAAAAAGCCCGCATTATTCAGCGCTTCCCGCTTTAGGCGGCTTGCCCCTTAGCCAACGGCCTTTTTCAGGTCCTCAGCCTTATCAACCTGTTCCCAGGGGAATTCGCTCCGCCCGAAATGGCCGTAGGCGGCGGTTTTCCGGTAAATGGGCCGCCGCAGGTTTAAAGACGCGATGATTCCAGAGGGGCTGAGGTCGAAGACCTTGGCAATCCCGTCTTCGATACGTTTTTCCGGGACCCGGGCGGTTCCAAAGGTGTCCGCCATAATAGAAACCGGAAAGGGCACCCCAATGGCATAGGCCAATTCCACTTCGCAGCGGGAGGCAAGCCCGGCGGCGACGATGTTTTTTGCCACATACCGGGCCATATAGGCGGCGGAACGGTCCACCTTGGTGGGGTCCTTGCCGGAAAACGCGCCCCCCCCGTGCCGCCCCATGCCGCCGTAGGTGTCCACAATGATCTTCCGGCCCGTTAAGCCCGTATCCCCATAGGGGCCGCCCAGCACAAAGCGCCCAGTGGGGTTGATGAAATACTTGGTCTGGGCGTCCAAGAGGCCGGTGGGTTCCAGTATCGGCTTAATCATCCGGTTGACCACCGTTTCTTTTATTTCATCATAGGAAATCCCGTCGTCATGCTGCTGGGATACCACTACCGCGCCGATGCGGACCGCCTTGGTTCCCGCGTATTCCACCGTTACCTGGCTCTTCGCGTCGGGCCGAAACCAGGGGATGGTTTTGGTCTTCCGCAATTCCGCCCCGTGGATAAGAATTTTATGGGCCAGGGTAATGGGTAACGGCATGAGTTCCTTGGTTTCGTCGCAGGCAAAGCCGAACATCATCCCCTGATCCCCCGCGCCCTGTTGCCCCTTGAATTCCGCAAGCCCGGTTCCGCTGACCCCCTGGCTTATATCCGGGGACTGGCTGTGGATCATATCGAGCACCGCCATGGAATTACAATCCAGCCCATAGTCCGGATCGGTATAGCCTACCGATTTAACCACATCCCGGACCACCGTTTGCACGTCCACAAAGGTTTGGGTGGTTATCTCCCCGCCGACGAGCACCATGGCGGTGGAAGCAAAGGTTTCGCAGGCCACCCGGCTGCCGGGATCATCCTGTAAGCAGGCGTCTAGTACCGCGTCGGATATTTGATCGCACAGTTTATCGGGATGGCCTTCTCCAACCGACTCTGAAGTAAAAAAGTAACGCCGTTCTTCCAATTCTAACTCCTTATAGGGAAGATTTTCTCATTATCCCATTTTGACAAAAAACCGGTTAAGGGGGAAGCCGTGGAACCAAGCGGGGCGCGCGCCGGTTCGCGTTTCCGCCTTGAATGTAACTGGTTATCATTCCTTTGCATAGAGACGGGGAGAAACAGCACTGTCAACAACTTAAGAAATGAGGAAAGGGGAAGTCTCCCCCTACGGGCGCACTTCGTTGCGCCCTACCCCCTCAACGGGGGCTCTGCCCCCGTAACGCCCCCGCCGGGGGGCCGAAAGGCCCCCCGGTCCCCCCTTAAATTGTTGATAGTGGGAGAAACAGGGCGTGTTCCGCTGTTCACGAGGAAGCGGGCCCAGGCGTACATGAGAATCCCAAAGGCGGCGGATACGTTCAGGGAACCCTTGGCGCCCCAGAGGGGAATGCTCACCCTGCCCTTGGAGCTATCCGACCGCGCCAGGGCTCCGGGGCTGACGCCCAATTCCTCAGACCCCAGCACCAGCAGCCCGCGGGAAGGAAAGGCAAAGTCCGGCAAGGCGGTTCCGCCGGTTTCCAGGGCAAAGCAGGGACCTTTCAGACTCTCCAGGGTCCGGTGTTCCCAGGGGATCAGGGATACGCAGCCCATGGCGCTTCGGGAAGCGCGGGGATGGAGGGGGCTGGCGCAGAGGGGGGACAGGTATATCCGCTCTATCCCAAAGGATTCGGCGGTCCGGAATATGGCCCCCACATTATAGGGAGCGCGGACATCCTCAAGAAACAGGGCGGTTCCGGGAAAAATCCGCCGGTTTCCGCTGTTTAGCAGTCCCTGGTGATCGATAAAATCCCAATCCGCCGGAGCTTTGCCCAACTCGGCCAAGAGTATATGCCGGATGCTGTTCAAGGACCGGAGCGGATCAAGGGCAAGGGTTTCCGCCGAACGCTCCAGGGTTTCCCTCGCGGCGCCGGAAAAGCGGCTGTCCCGAAGCGCCAGGGCGGCGGCTTGGCTGAAGTAGTCCCAGCCGGTTTCAACAGGGGCGGCGGCGCTGCGGCTTATCCGGTATTCGGCCTCGCTGAAAATTCGCAACAGCTTGCGCAGCCGCTGGGAGGGGGGAAGTTTTTCAAGCGCTGACAGGGGCGTCATAGGCCGTCATCCGGGGCGGGGTGATTGCGGTCCCGCAGTCCGGCGTTATGGAAGCGCCGCCGTCCTAGGGAACCGCTGATTAACTTGAAGCCGGCCTTCCGGACCGCCATCAACGCCGCTCTAGTATGCCTGTTTCAGCAAACTATAGGCGTCTTCAGCGGTAACGGTCCAGGGAGAAGCCGCCGCGAATTCCAAGTTCCGGGCTGTTTCGGCAACCGGAACCAGCCGGTCCAGGGAAATATCAAAGTCCCTCAGCCGGGATGGAACCTGGAGAGCCTCCATCCGGCGGCGTATGCCCCCCGCGGCCAAGGCGGCGGCTTCGGCGGTTGAAAGGCCCGCCGCCGCTTCACCCATCAGGGCCGCAACGCGGGCTATCTTTTCCGGCCTGGCGGCCGCCAGCCGTTCCAGGATACGGGGGAGCAGCACGGTGGAACACCAGGACTTGGACGCCGGGAATCTGCCGTTGAGGGCATAGGACAGGGCGGCGCCTATCCCCGGGGAGCTGATGGCGGCGCCCAGGGCCATGAGGACGCCCGCTTGGATAAGGTCCTGGGAACGGCTCTCCCCGGCTTGGGCTTCGGCGGCGCTGTCAATAAGCCGGGCATAGCGGCTTATTGCCTGTTCCAGCAAGGGTTCGGCGGCAAAGCGGGAACGGTTTGAGCAATAGGCTTCCACGGCAACGCTGAACCCGTCAAAGGCAACGGCGGCGGCAACGGTATTTGAGAGGCCTTCGGATAAATTCCCGTCGAATAGGGCGGCCCGGCACAGTCCCGGCGGGGATTTTACCTGTTTAACCGACCGGTCCCGGGGGTCCGCCAGGATAAAATAATTGGTAAAAAGAAACGGGTCCCGTCCGGTAGTTGGAATGGCGATATAGGGCAGAAAGGGCTCCGGCGCGGGGGCTCCGTCCAGGAAATCGCAGGCCGTGAGGCGGGAAGGGGCGATTATCGCCGCGGCCCGGCCAATGGCTTGGGTTTTAAGCCCCCCCAAAGCGATAACCGCGGAACACCGCCCGCCCCGGGCAAGCTCCGCCGCGGATTCCGCCACATTCCCGGCGGCCTGGGCGGGCGTCTCGTCATAGAGTATGGCCTCTATCCCTGAATCGGCTAGAATAGCGGTAAGCCGCTCTATGCCCCGGTTGCTATAGAGCGCCTTTTCAGTAACGATGAGCGCCCGCTTTCCAATGGCGGCGCAGACGGCCCCCGCCCGGTTCAGCGTATCCTCCCCGGCGATTATTTCCGGGTCCAGTTTGAATACCATATCCGTCATACCTGCTCCCTGATCCCGCGGAAAAGGGGATTTTGCGCGGGACCTTTAAAAAAAAAGCGGAACCCTCCGGCCCCGCCCCTTTTGGTTTTCCAGCTTGCTAGAAACCAAAGGATTTCATTATTTTGTCCGCCGTACTTTGAATCAGCGTATCGTTAAGGTATGACGGATCCTGTATCTTCCGTTTCAGTTCGGCGACCCGGTTCTGGCGCGCATCGGGAGCGGAAGATACCAGCTCGACCGCCCGGTACAATTCACCCTGCTCCCGCGCCTCCAAAGAAAGCACTATGGAATCAGTATTGACCGTACTATGAACCCGGTTCTGAGGACCATGCTGCTTGCCCGGCTGAATTGACTCTACTGAACCTATTCTATCGATCATCATAGTTCCTTTTCCCCACCTGTACTTTTTATCGGCATGGGTATCCCAATAGTTTACCGGTTAATCTATTTTCTTGCTAGCCACATACACGGAAAATTCTCCCATCTGGGCATCCCGGGTTTCCAGAAGGCCGAGGACTTCCCGCGCCGGACCCCGCAGGTATTCCTCATGTATCTTGGTCATTTCCCGCCCAATACATACATAGCGCGCGCCGTCTAATTCGGCCAGATCCCCCATAAGTTTCAGTATACGGCGGGGCGATTCGTAGAGCACAAAGGCCGTTCCCAGGGCTAACAGTTCTTGCAGCCGGGCGCGGCGGCGGCCCGCCTTGGGGGAAAGGAAGCCCTCAAAGAGGGCCTGTTTATCCAGGCTCCCGGCAACGCTGACCAGGGAGGTAAAGGCCGAAGGTCCGGGAACCGGCAATACCTGGTGTCCGGCCCCGGCTGCCCGGCGCGTCAGGAGGCCGCCGGGATCGCTGAGGGCCGGGGTTCCCGCGTCGCTGGTATAGCCCGCGTTTTTTCCTTCCGCCAAAACGCGCAGCACCCGGCGGGCGGCCTGTTCCTCGTTACCGGACCGGCAGGATACCAGCGGGACCGGTACGGCCAGGTGGTTGAGGAGCTTGAGGGTCCGGCGGGTGTCTTCGCAGGCCAGGATATCCAGGCTTTTCAGAACCTCCACCGCCCGGAAGGTAAGGTCCCCCAAATTTCCAATGGGCGTACCGATAATATAGAGGGTTCCCACAGAATCCAGTATACCGGAGAACCAGCGCGGCGGCTAGCCGCTGTCAACGGTAAAAGGGGGACCGGGGGCGGGCAATCCGGCAACGCCGATTGCGGGCTTTAGTCCGGCGCCGGGTTAATCAGCGTTGCCCTAGGGAAGCGCTGATTGCGGACCTCCTCTCCGAATCCAGTCGAGGATGCGGACTATAGTCCGCAATCAGCGCCTCTTAACCGTTTTTGCCTAATAAAATGAGCAAAAACATCGAACTGCGGGTTCGCGGGACCCGCTGATTGCGGACCGAAAGTCCGGAGTCAATAGACGTGTTCCAAAACCTGGTTGGTTTCGGAACACGTCCCGCGGTTTCTCAGGCTAAAGCCTGCGGACTAAAGTCCGGTGAAACCGCGTTTTTAAGCGGAAGCTGTTCTGAAACTGAAGTTTCAGAACAGCTCTTTTATTCTCAATTGAATAAATCAGCGCTTCCCGATGAGCCTCCGCGCATTAGGGGAAAAAGGGAATAATGGGTAGTATAGTACGCCATACCGCCGCCGCAAGGGCCGCGCCTCTTGCCTCGCCGCCGCCGCTTCATTAGGTTTAAAAGGCAACGGTTTGTTACCGCCCTTTTTATAAGGCGTATTTCCGCGCCATCGGGCGGACCGGCGAGGGGTGTTGATGATCATTACTGAACGGGCCGTCAAAACCATGGCGGTCAAAACCAGGGTTCCCGCGGGGGATTACGCGGTTAATCCCTACATCGGCTGCCCCCATAAATGCCTCTATTGTTACGCTGACTTTATGCGGAGGTTTGCCGGATGCAGGGAAGCCTGGGGGGATTTTCTGGTGGTAAAACGCTGGGCCGGAACGCTCAACCAAAAAAAGCTCGCCGGAAAAAAGCTGCTCTTCGGTTCGGTTACGGACCCCTACAATCCCTATGAGAAACGCTTCAGGATCACCCGGGAACTGCTTGAACAATGCGCCGGTATGGATATAGCCGTACATATCCTCACGAAATCCGATCTCCTGCTCCGGGACCTGGACCTGTTTAAGCGCATACCCCGTATCAGCGCGGGCGTATCCTTAAACACCCTGGATGAGCGTGTGCGCCGGGACCTGGAACCCCGCGCTTCGAGCATACGCCGCAGAATCAACGCGGTAAAACGGCTCCATGAGGCCGGCCTGGATACCTTTATCTTCGTATCCCCCCTCTTCCCCGGCATTACGGACTTTAAAGCCATACTGGAGGAATGCGCGGGGTTTACGAAAAGGTTTTATTTTGAAAACCTCAATCTCCGGGGCGCGTTCCGTCCCAGGGTGCTGCGTTATATCCAGGACCAGCATCCGGGCCTGCCGTCCCTGTACGACGGTATATACCGGTTTAAGAACAACGCCTATTGGGAATGCCTGGAACAGGAAATAGCGCTCTTCTGCCGGGATAAGGCCATCCCCTACGGCTCTTATTTTTATCATGAAAGGATACGCAAGCCCTGAGTCCCCGGCGGGGGAGGTTTCCCCCTACGAGCGCTGCGCGGCAGCGCCCTACCCCCTCTGCGGGGGTTCTACCCCCGCAACGCCCCCGCCGGGGGGCCGAAAGGCCCCCCGGTCCCCCCTTACGTTTTTGACAGCGGCCACCCGCCCTAAAATGCTAGGACTTGTACCAGACTTCCCGCGGGCAGGGAAGCCCTTCCTTCGGGAATATCAATAAGGCAATTACAGTTGAGGAGGGAAAAAAGCTGGCCCGAAGCATGGCCTTGGGGCAGGACCGCCCAGGGAAGGTCCCGGTCCCGCTCTTCAAGACGGGCCCGGATAAAGCGGCGCTGGGCGCTCCTCCCCCCTGGAAAGGGGTTGAAGAGCGCCGCCTCCCGGGGCCGGCATTCCAAATCCCTCCGCCCGGTGAGGCGGGCGAGTACCGGGCGGCCCAGGAGTTCCAGGGTGGTAAGGGCCGCGAAGGGATTCCCCGAAAGGCCGAGGATGAGTTTGTCCCGGTATACCCCGCAGAGTATGGCGCTGCCCGGCTTGTGGTTCATGCGGCGGACCAGAATTTCCGCTCCCAGGCTGTGTAAAACCTGGGGCATAATATCCTTATCCCCCACGCTCACCGCGCCGGTGGTTATCAGCAGATCGATTTCTTCTATATAGGCGCGTATCTTTTCACACGCCGCCGCCGCGTCATCCCCCATGCTGGGGAAACGCCGGGCCCCTATCCCCAGCTCTTCCAGCCGGGCGGCAAGCATGACCCCGTTACTGTCGTATATCTTCCCCGGTTCCAAGGGCTTCCCCGGGGGGCTCAGTTCGTCCCCGGTGCAGAGTACGCCGGCCCGGCAGGGGCGCAGGACCGAAACCCTCTCCAGCCCCATGGCGGCGAGTATGCCTAACTGGGCAAAACCGAGCCGCTCCCCTTGGGCGATGAGGAGCTGTCCTTGTTTGATATCCTCCCCTTGGAAGATATAATTTTCATGCCGTTTCAGGGGCTGGAAGATCAGTACCCCGTCCTCCACTTCCCGGACCGCCTCTTTAGGGATCATACAATCCGCCCCGGGCGGCATGGCGGCGCCGGTCATAATCCGTAGTGCCTCCCCTTGGCCCAGCGGGCGGGCGTATACTTCCCCGGCGCTGAGGGAAGCCGCCACCCGGAACTTCAACGGATGGTCCGGCCCCGCGGTTTTGGCGTCCTCGCTGCGCAGGGCAAAGCCGTCCAGGGGGGAACGGTCAAAGGGCGGGTTGTCCACCGGCGCGTACAGCGCCTCCCCAGCGGCCAGGCCCAGGGCCTCGCTTAGGGGAAGGGTAACGCGCCCGGTAATGGGTTGGGCCCGGGATACTAAGAGCGCCTGGGCCGCCTCAAGTTCCACGGCTAGTTTCTCCGGAAACGGACCGGCAAGCGCCCGTCCGCCGGCTCAATGATGAGCCGGGAATACAGGTCCGCCGCCGCCTCCGGCGGGAGCGGGCTGTCCAGGGTGAGGTCCGCCAGGCCCTCAACCCCGGCGGCGCTGGGTTTCACGCGCTCCCGTTCCGCCGGGGGAGGGCGGACCATAATAAAACACCCCGGTTCGACCCGCCGGCGCAGGCTGTTGGATTCGGCGATAATCAGGGACGGGGCGTTCACCTTGGCAAGAAAGGCGGCGTAGGCTTCAGCAAGACAGGCGGCGCGGGAACGGAGCCAGAACACCGGTTTCGCCCCCGCGTTGAGCAGCCGGGAGGTATCTTTGCCCGAAGCGCGGTCTTTTTCTTCGTCCAGGGCATAGGCGGAAAAGCCCGCGCAGGCCCCGCAGCCCTGTTCTCCCCGATGGCAGCCCCCTGTTTCGGCAACCGTGGTTACCTTCAGGGCGCATAGGGGATACTGGGGGGCCAGGAGCCGGATAAGGGCTTCCGCCAAGGCGGTCTTGCCTGAATTCCGGCCCCCGGACCCAATAAGAATTAGGTTTTTGGTAAGCATCATACGTGCCATACAGTATACGCCCATTGCGATGCCAGGGGAAGCCGCATACCCTTGGGGTACGCCCCCCGCTGCCAACAACTTAAAAGGGGGGGGGCGGGCAATTCGGCGTTGCCGAATTGCCCCGGAGTTTTGCCTTTGGCAAAACTCCGCCCGGCCCTAGAGTTTTGGGCTTTGCCCAAAACTCCCCAAAGGAGCCCCAAAAACGGGATTTTTGCGGCTATTTTGATGCAAAAATCCACAAGCGCCACAGGCTCCTAGTGGTTCCTCTACGCGGAACCACACCGGCGGGGGCGTTGCGGGGGTGGAACCCCCGCAGAGGGGGTAGGGCGCAACGAAGTGCGCCCGTAGGGGGCGTGTCCGCAAACTGGACACGCGACTTCCCCTTTCCTCATTTCTTACGTTGTTGACAGTGGGAGACTTCCCCCTCCTCATTTCTTAAGTTGTTGACAGCGCCTAGGCCCCCGGACCTCTCGGCGCATGAACAATAGACTTGTTCCGAAACCCGGTTGGTTTCTTCACAAGTCCCGCGGTTTCTCAGGCTAAAGCCTTGCGAAACCGCGGTTTTAAACGGAAGCTGTTCTGAAACTGAAGTTTCAGAACAGCTCTAATGCCCCGCCTAAAGGCTTTTTTTCAGCACATAATTTTCGGCAAGATCGCCGGTGATCCAGTTCCCCGCCATATCCAGCTGGGTTAAGGCGTTTTCCCCCACCGCGTAATAGGGCGGAATCTCTTCGCTGTCCAAAACAATGACCCGGCCCGCGTCATCCCAGGTGAAATTCCCTGAAAAAGTAAAAGCCTCGCTGTCCTTGTCCGCAAAGCGGTATACCACCTGGTACGTCCCGTTCTCATGCAAGGCGAATTCCACCGCTATGCCCGGAGCGTCCGCCGCGGGAATCATCCCCGTATACAGCCCGGCCCAATCCAGGCTGTTTCTCGCATAATGCGCCGCGTCAATTGCCGCCTCTTGCCCGCCAGGCTTCGCGGGCTTGGATGAACCGCAGGAAGCGGCCAGCAGCAAAACAATGATTCCCAGGCCGGTAATCTTTTTCATACTTTCCTCCATAACACTAACAAGTAAAAAAGCAAAAATCCTACTGTTTGAACTATAAGGCCCCGGCAAGGCCGGCGCTTAGTATTTCATTATAAAAATTGGAAATTTTTTATAGGGGAAAGGGGCTGTTCAAACATGGCGGCCTAGGAAACACCGTCCCGGCGGGCCCGGCGCGGCTTCGCGCCTATTCAACATCCTTGAGCGCTGTGCTATACTAGGGGCGCGGACCAGGAAGGGCCCGCGCTGCCTTTCCTGGTTATTTTGCCTGGGATTGAGGGAGGGAAAGAGGCTGTCTATGGCGAAGCGCAAAAAAATCGAGGTGATGTACGACGACAGGTCAATCAACGTAAGCGCCGAAGTCGATCATATCTGGTCCATAGCCAACACCCTGCGGGGAACCTATTCCGCGGACAAATACAAAAACGTCATTATCCCCATGATAGTTATCCGCCGGCTGGAATGCGCCCTGGCGGGAACCAAGACCGCTGTAGCGGCTGCTTTTGAAAAAGATACCGGCGCCCCCGAAAGCGTACTGAAAAGCAAGGCGGGTTTTCCTTTTTATAATACCAGCCCTTTTACCCTGGCGGAACTCCTTACGGACAGCAAAAACATGGCGGCGAATTTTGAAAGTTACCTCGAAGGGTTTTCCGCCAACATCCAGGAGATAATCAACAACCTGGATTTCAAAAAAGAAATCGAGAAAATGGACAAGAACAACCGCCTTTACGGGGTAGTAAAAAAATTCAGTGAACTTGATCTTGACCCCAAAACCGTGGACGGTCATGTGATGGGCTATATGTTCGAGGACATTATCCGCCGCTTTTCAACCAACGCCGAAGCCGGGGACCATTACACGCCCCGGGAAGTGATCAGCCTCATGGTCAACATACTCCTTGCCGAAGGCTGCGATGACCTTTTAACCGAGGGCAAAGTTGCCACGGTGCTGGACATGGCCTGCGGCACCGGCGGTATGCTTTCTACCACCTATGATTTACTCCACCGGCTTAACTCCAACATTGACGCGCGCCTTTTTGGGCAGGAAATAAACCCCGAATCTTACGCCATCTGTATCGCCGATATGCTCATCAAAGGCCAGGACGCCGCCAATATCCGCTTTCAGGACACGATGATACAGGACTGCTTCCCTGACCAGAGTATGCGGCTCGTCATAGCCAATCCTCCTTTCGGCACTCCCTGGGGCGGCAAGGACGCTCCCGAAGGGGTTGAAAAAGCCGTGCGGGATGAGTACGCGGCAAAGGACCGCGGGCGCTGGAAGGGCGGCCTGCCCGCAAGCGGGGACGAGCAGCTTTTGTTTGTGCAGCACGCCATCGCCAAAATGGATGACCGCCTGGGCCGGGCCGCCATTATCCAAAACGGCTCTCCGCTCTTTTCCGGCAATACCTCAAGCGGCGAAAGCCAGATACGCCGGTATCTTCTGGAAAACGACCTTGTGGAGGCGATCATCGGCCTTTCAACGGACCTGTTTTACAACACCGGTATTGGGATTTATATTTTTATTCTTTCAAAAAACAAACGGAAAGAACGGCGGGGCAAAGTCCAGCTTATCAACGCCGCGAATTACTGGAAACTGTTGAGCAAATCCCTGGGCAAGAAGCGCCGGGAAATTTCCCGCGATGGCATGAAGGCCATCACTGAACTCTACTCCGATTTCAAAGAAACAAAGGACTGCAAAATTTTTGACGCCGATGAATTTCTGTACCGGGAATATTCGGTTTATCAGCCCTTGCAGCGGAACTATGCCATTGCCAAAGAGCGCATCGAAAAAATGCTTACCGATGGGGTTCTGGATTCAATCTATAACCCCGAAATGAAAGAAGAACTGGAAGAAAAAGATTCTTTAACCCCCGCGGAAGAAGAAAAGCTAAAAACTTTGAAATCCGCAAAGCCGCTGTACAATAAAATTATAAAAATATTGGAAGAAGCAATCAGCGCTAAAATCTACAAGAAAAAATCTGATTTCATGATGATTTTTGCCCCCTTGTTTGAAAAACTCCCCCCGCGGTATCAAAACATGAAGGAGGCCAAGAAGCAGGACTTACAGGAAAAAATAGCCTTTGCCCTTTCGGAAATGGACAAGACGGCGGAGATTCAAAAAGACAAACAGGGAAACGTCATCTACGACAGCGCCACCAAGGATACGGAGCTTATCAAGCTGAACATGGACGTGGAGGAGTATTTCAAGGAAGAAGTGTATCCCCATGTTCCCGACGCCCATTATGTTTATGAATACGGCGATGAAGGCAAATTGCCGCTTTTCCCCGGCAAGCAAAGCTCCGCCGCCTTGAGCAGGGAAAAAACCGGCGCCGAGTTTCCCTTTACCCGTTATTTTTATGAGTACCAAGAACCGGAAAAAGCCGATGACCTTTTGCGGCGCTTTATGGAAATGGAAAAGTCTATTACTATGAAGATAAGGGAATTGGGAGATAGCGGCCAATGAATTTTAATCAGTTGATCGAAGCGATTAAAGATATTCATATTTCTCTTAAGAATCAATCTATTAAGGCGATAAACACTAGTCTTGTGACACGGAATTGGATAATAGGCTGCTATATAGCTGAGTACGAACTTAATGGAGCAGACCGGGCTGTATACGGCAATAAAGTCCTTGATGAATTGTCAAAAAATCTAAAAGACATCAGTAATTGCAACAAACGGCAGTTGTACCGGTATCTTCAATTTTACAGGAATTATCCTGAAATAATGGGGACACTGTCCCCACAATTCAAGGAGGGCCTTCTCAAAAAAACAATAAAAAAACCGGGGGGACTGTCTCCGCTATTTTCTCCGCAGAATCATACGCTGATCGAAAAAATTTCTTATAGTCATTTTGAATTACTTTCAAATATCGCGGATGAAACGAAACGTCTTTTTTATGAGGCTGAATGTATAAGAGGGAACTGGTCGGTACGAGAATTGGAGCGGCAGATTGTCAGTCTCTATTATGAACGTTCCGGTCTTTCGCTGAACAAAGAAAAACTTGCTGATATGGCTAACGCAAAGGCAATAACAGACAGTCCCGCGATAGTTATTCGCGATCCTTATATTTTTGAATTTGTAGGCTTGAAAGCCAGGGACGTAATGAGTGAATCTCAGCTTGAAGACCAGCTTATTGAAAACATTGAGAGTTTCCTTCTTGAGTTGGGTAATGGTTTTTGTTTTGAGGCACGCCAGAAGCGCATCATTATTGGAGATGAATCGTTTTTTGTAGACCTTGTATTTTATCATAGGTTATTAAAATGCCATGTGCTCATAGAGCTTAAAGTTGATAAATTCAACCACGAGAATATTGGACAGTTGAACAGTTATGTAACCTGGTACAAGAGGAATATAATGGCTCCCGGAGATAATCCGCCTATCGGCATATTGCTTTGTACCGACAAAAATCACGCGCTGGTGGAATATGCATTAGCCGGCATGGATAATAATTTGTTTGTATCAAAATATATGCTGGAACTTCCCAAGAAAGAAGAGATACAATCTTTTATTGAACAAAAAATAAAAGAGATTAGTTCGTCACTGTCCCAGGAGATGCCTGAGGCAACCGATGACTAATAACACAAAACCCAGCGGCATTGACTGGATTGGCGATATTCCGGCGGAGTGGCAGTTGAGCCGCATAAAATATTGCTATGTAATAATTCTTGGAAAAATGCTACAGCCATATCAGGAACGAAATACAGATAGGGAATTGTATTATATGTGTTCTGCGAATGTAACATGGAACGGAATTGATTTATCCGTATTAAAACAAATGTGGTTTTCCCCTTCTGAAATAAAGGAGTATTTGCTAAAAAGAGGAGATTTACTTATTGCCGAGGGTGGAGATGTCGCTATTGCAAGTATTTGGAATAATGAGATTCCTGAATGTTGCATACAAAACGCTTTACATCTTATAAAATGCAACGGAATTAATTCAAATAAATTTTTGTTCTATTGGCTCTTTTTCTTAAAAAACAATGGGTATGTTGATTTGATATGCAATAAAGCGACTATAGCGCATTTTACTAAAGAAAAATTTGGCGCATCGCCTTTTATCCTCCCTCCCCCAAAAGAGCAGCAAGCCATCGCCGCCTTCCTTGACACCCAATGCAAAATGATTGACAATATCATCGCCGAAATGGAACAGCAGATAGGAGTTCTCAAGCAGTACAAGACAGCCCTTATCACCGAAACGGTAACGAAGGGGCTCGACAAAACCGTTCCGATGAAGGACAGCGGGATAGACTGGACAGGAAAGATACCGGCTCATTGGGAAATAGCGCGAATTAAGTATTGTTATGATATAATTTTGGGGAAAATGCTACAGCCATCTCAAGAACGAAGTACTGATAGAGAAATGAACTATATGTGTTCCGCTAATGTAACTTGGGATGGGATAGATTTATCCACATTAAAACAAATGTGGTTTTCTCCATCGGAAATAAAATCATACCTCTTGAAAAAAGGTGATTTGCTGGTAGCCGAAGGCGGCGATGTTGCAATAGCAAGTATCTGGAACAATGAAGTAG
>JAITHL010000059.1 GCA_031279975.1 Treponema sp.
AGAGCTGTTCTGAAACTTCAGTTTCAGAACAGCTTCCGCTTAAAAACGCGGTTTCACAAGGCTTTAGCCTGAGAAACCGCGGGACGTGTTCCGAAACCAACCGGGTTTTGGAACACGTCTAATATAGTAGTAAGAGACGTGTTCCAAAACCAACCGGGCTTTGGAATACGCCTAGTATGTTATAAAGGAGCGCCGTATACCGCGCCCTTGCGGGGCAGCGGCGCCGCCTAAGCTCCGGCGCGGGAGGCCCGCGCTTCCAGGGCCCGCAAAACCGCCGCCCCCATGGCTTGGGCGCCCACAATGGATTCCCCGGAGGCGCCCCCATCCCGGCGGGCTATATCCTGGGTCCGGAACCCCGCGTCCAAGACCGCGTGTACCGCGGACTCTACGGCCGCGGCCTCCTGTTCCAGGCCAAAGGAATAGCGGAGCATCAGGGCCGCCGAAAGGATGGCCCCCAGGGGATTGGCCCTATCCTTGCCCGCAATATCTGGAGCGGAACCGTGGATAGGCTCGTACAGGCCCCGGGCCCCGGCCCCCAGGCTTGCGGAAGCCAGCATCCCGATAGACCCGGTGAGCACCGACGCCTCGTCAGAAAGAATATCCCCAAAAAGATTAGAGGTAACGATCACGTCAAATTGGCCGGGAGCGCGGATAAGCTGCATGGCGCAGTTATCCACATAGAGATAGCTGGTTTCAATATCCTGGTATGCTTGGGCGGCCTCCTGGCTTACCTCCCGCCAAAGCCGGGAAGACTCCAGCACATTGGCCTTGTCCACCACGCAGACCTTTTTCCGCCGCAGCGCCGCGGCCCGGTAGGCGACCCGCAGCACCCGCTCAATCTCCTCTTTGGAATAGGCCTCGATATCAAAGGCCGCCGAACCATCGGCGCTCCGGCCATGTTCGCCAAAGTAAATTCCCCCGGTAAGCTCCCGGACGATGAGCAGATCAAAGGCGGCCTTCCCCTCGGGGTGGGCCGCCCTGAGCACCTCGTCTTTGAGCGGGCAAGCCGCCCGAAGCTGGGGCAACAACGCCGCGGGCCGGAGATTTGCGAAGACCCCTAAACCCGCCCGCAGCCCCAAGAGCGCCCGCTCAGGCCGTAAATGGCCGGGCAGGGTATCCCACTTGGCCCCCCCTACCGCGCCCAGCAGCACGGCGCCGCACTGTTTGGCCGCTTCCAGGGTCTCCGGCGGCAGCGGCTCACCGGTCTCATCAAGGGCCCTGCCCCCGGCAAGCAGTTCCACATACTGAAAATCATGGCCAAAAAGCGCCCCCACGGCGTTCAAAACCGCTGACGCCGGGGCCAGCACCTCCGGCCCAATCCCGTCTCCGGGAATCAATGCTATCGAATAGCGCATATCTTGCTCCTGTATTGCGGGGGTTCCGCCCCCGCGCCCCCGCCGGAGGGCCGCAGGCCCCCCGGTCCCCCGGGTTATAGATAGGCCTTATAGCGGCGCTCTATGTCGCCGATCAGCTTGTATTCTATAGAATCCACCAGGGCCGCCCGGCTTGCGTCGATAATATCCGCCGAAACACCCAGGGTATTCCAACTGCGCCGGCCGTCGGTGGATTCGATCAACACCCGCACCCGGGCCGCGGTGGCGTCCTTACCGTCAATAACCCGGACCTTATAATCCTCAAGCCGCACCTGGACCAGATCAGGATAAAAACGGGTAAGGGCCCGCCGCAGCGCCCCGTCCAGGGCGTTCACCGGACCGTCCCCTTCGGCGGCGGCGATCTCGGTCTGCCCCTCCACCAGCACCTTAACCCAGGCGTGGGAACAGGCTATGGTTTCACCGGCGGGATGTTCGCTCATCACCCGGTATGCCTCAAGGTGAAACAGGGGCGTATACCGGCCCAGCTCCCGGCGGACCAGGAGTTCAAAACTCGCGTCCGCCCCCTCAAAGGCCCAGCCTGAAGCCTCAAGGCCCTTGAGTTTTTCCGCCAAAGCCAGGGTTGCCGGATGATCCTTGGTGATCCCGGGGTCCAGCTTTTTTGCCCGTTCCGCAATGGCCGAGCGCCCCCCAACCTCGCTTATCAGGAAGCGCCGGTCATTCCCAACCGCTGCGGGATCAATATGTTCAAAAGAACGCCGGGCCTTGAGTATGCCGTCGGCATGCATACCCGCCTTGTGGGAAAAGGCGTGGAGCCCCACATAGGGCATGTCCTCGTTAAGAGAAACATTGGCGATTTCCGCCACCCGGCGGGTCAGTTCCGCCAAGCGGACCAAATTTCCCTCCGGCAAGCAGCGGAGCTTCAATTTAAGCTCCAGGCTGGGAATGAGGGCCGCCAGGGCGGTGTTGCCGCACCGTTCCCCAAAGCCCGCCAGGGTTCCTTGGATATGGCGGACCCCTTCCCGCACCGCGCAGAGGGCGTTGGCAAGGGCAAGGCCGCAGTCATTATGGGTGTGGATACCAAGGGCCCCGGCCCTATCCGCTGGGAGTTTCAAAAACTCCCGTACCGCAGCCGCGCCAGCGGCAATGTCCTCAGGAAAGGTCCCGCCGTTGGTATCGCAGAGGACGATACGGTCCGCCCCGGCGTCCCAGGCCGAGCGGAGGGTAGCAAGGGCGTAACCGGGATTGGCAAGCCAGCCGTCAAAAAAATGTTCCGCGTCGTAGATGACGATCCGGCCCTTGTCCTTGAGATACCCCACGGTCTCGGCGATCATGGCGGTATTTTCCGCCTCGGTTACGCGGAGCACCTGGGTAACATGGAGGTCCCAGCTCTTGCCGAAGACCGCCACCCCCTCGGTTTCCGCGCTTAAAAGGCTTTGGAGCTGGCCGTCCTCGGCGGCCTTGACGCCCCGTTTGCGGGTTGAGCCAAAGGCGCAGAGCTTGGCGCGGCGCAGGGCAAGGGAAGCGGCAAGCCGGAAGAACTCCAGGTCCTTGGGATTGCTCCCCGGGTTTCCCGCTTCTATCCAAGCCACCCCCAGTTCGTCCAGCGTTTCGGTTACGGAAAGTTTGTCACGCGCCGAGAAGGCGATTCCCTCGCCTTGGGCCCCGTCCCGCAGGGTGGTGTCCAGGATTTCAATGGCAAAAGGCCGCGGTTCGTTACTCATACCCGTAACCCGTCAATCCCCGCCGCGTTCTAAATCCCATTCCATGGCGTTGATAGCCGAAAGGTACGCCTTAATTGAAGAGGCCACCACATCGGTGGAAACCCCCCGCCCGTTCCAGCGGCGGCCGTCCAAGGCTATCTTTACCATAGTTTCCCCCTGGGACGCGGAACCGCCGGAAACAGCGCCGATCTCATAGAGTTCCAGTTCCGGCTCCCTCCCCACAATCTGATTAATGGCCTTGAAGATCGCGTCAATGGGGCCGTCCCCCAAGGAGATGAGCTTTTCATACCGCCCGTCCTTATGCTGAAGCCGGATAACCCCGCTGGACCCCAAGGCGGAGCCGGTGTTTACCGCCCAGTGATCGAGCTTCCAGGTCTCCGGCACTATGGGGGTGCTGTCCATCACCAGGGCCTCAATGTCCCGGTCACTCACCGTCTTTTTCTTATCCGCCAGGGCCTTGAATTCGGCAAAGACCTGTTCCAGGGTCTCAGGGTTTACCAGGAAGCCCAGGTCCTTCAGCCGTTCCTCAAAGGCATGGCGGCCTGAGTGCTTGCCCAGGACCATGCGGTTCTTTGGAATGCCCACCGATTCGGGGGTCATGATCTCATAGGTCTCCCGTTTTGCCAGCACCCCGTGCTGATGGATTCCCGACTCATGGGCAAAGGCGTTCTCCCCCACCACCGCCTTATTGGGCTGCACCTTAACCCCCGTAACCAGGGTTATCAGGCGGCTGGCCGGGTAAAGCTGGGCGCTGTCAACCCGGGTATCGCAGCGGAGAAAATCCTTGCGGACCCGCAGGGCCATGACAATTTCCTCCAGGGAGGCGTTCCCCGCCCGTTCCCCAATGCCGTTAATGGTACACTCAAGCTGATCCGCCCCGGCGTTTACCGCGGCCAGGCTGTTGGCCACCGCCAGCCCCAGATCATCGTGGACATGGACGGAGAACTTTGCCTTTTCCCCCTGGGGCGTATGTTCCCGGACATACTTGACCAGATCGCCGAATTCACCGGGCATGGCGTAGCCCACCGTATCAGGGATGTTCACCGTCAGTGCCCCGGCCTGAATAACCGCGCCGAAAACCCGGCAGAGAAAATCAGGATCGCTGCGGGAAGCATCCTCGGCGGAGAACTCCACATCGGAACAGAAACGCTTGGCGTACTTAACCGCGGCGGCGGCCTGTTCCGCCACCTGATCCGCCGTCATCTTGAGTTTGTACTCCATGTGGATGGGCGAGGTCGCCAAAAACACATGGAGCCGGGGGCTTGCCGCCCGGGAGAGGGCTTCCCAGGCCGCGTCAATATCCTTTTCACGGGACCGGCAGAGCCCGGCCACGGCGCAGTTCTTGATGATCCCCGCGATGGCCCTGACGGATTCCTGGTCCCCGGGACTCGACGCGGGGAAGCCCGCCTCTATGGTATCCACCCCCAGTTTTTCCAGATGCCGGGCAACCGTTATTTTTTCCTGGGAATTCATGCTGCATCCCGGGGACTGCTCCCCGTCCCGGAGGGTGGTGTCGAATATGCTGATTATCCGCCCGCTCTCGTTACCGCTCATGCCCTGTCCCTACTTTTCACTCTTTTGGAGCCAGCTCATCATCGAGCGCAGCTCCTTCCCCACCTGTTCGATGGGATGTTGGGCCTCGATAGCCCGCATTTTATTGAAGTTCGGACGGTTCACCTGGTTCTCCAGTATCCATTCCCGGGCGAACTTGCCGGTCTGAATCTCCTTGAGCACCTGACGCATGGTGTTTTTGGTCTCTTCGGTGATGATCCGGGGGCCGGTAACATAGTCGCCGTACTCCGCGGTGTCCGAGATGGAATAGCGCATAAAAGACAGGCCCCCCCGGTTTACCAGGTCGATGATCAGCTTCATCTCGTGCATCACCTCGAAGTAGGCGCTTTCCCGTTGATACCCCGCCTCCACCAGGACCTCGTACCCCGCCTTCATCAGGGCCGACACCCCGCCGCAGAGCACCGCCTGCTCCCCAAAGAGGTCGGTCTCGGTTTCCTCTTGAAAGGTGGTTGCCAAAACCCCGGCCCGGGCGCCGCCGATGGCCGCCGCATAGGCGAGGCCGAGCCGCTTGGCGTCCCCGCCCGCGTCCTGGTATACCGCGATGAGGCAGGGAACCCCCGCGCCGGCTTGGTACTGTTCCCGCACCGTATGCCCCGGCCCCTTGGGGGCAATCATCACCACATTGACATCCGGCGGCGGGATAATCTGGCCGAAGTGAATATTGAAACCGTGGGCAAAGGCCAGGGTTTTCCCGGCCTTCAATCCCGGCTTAATCGATTCCTGGTAGAGCTTGGCCTGCTTTTCATCGTTCACCAGGATCATGATAAAGTCCGCCGCCGCCGCCGCGTCCCGGGCGGCCATCACCAAAAGCCCCGCGTCCTCAGCCTTTTTCCAGGATGGGGAGCCCTCATAGAGCCCCACAACCACCTTGAGGCCCGATTCCTTCGCGTTCAGGGCATGGGCCCGCCCCTGAGACCCATAGCCGATCACCGCGACGGTCTTCCCCTTGAGGACCCCCATATCGCAGTCCTTTTCATAGTACATAATAGCCATAATTCCTCCTTCACACGCTGGGCGCGCTCGCCTGTTGAGAATCCGGTAATTGGCTTGCGGCGCGCAATAGGCCGCCGCGCAATTGCCGGTTAGTTGCTAATGCTAAGTACGGGTACGGAAAGTACCGCGGAACCCCGCTCCAGGGCTACCAGGCCGGTGCGGGCAAGTTCAAGAACGCCGTAAGGGCGCAGGAGCAGGACGAGGCTGTCCAGCTTTTCAATATCGCCGGTGGCCTCGATGGTAATAGTCGCGGGGGATACATCGATAATGCGGGAACGAAAAATACCGGCTATCTGCAACACCGCCGGACGGGTTGCTTCATCCGCCGAAATCTTGACCATAAGGATGCCCCGGCGGACACAGCAGGCGGAATCCAATTCCCGCACGGCTATCACATCCACCAATTTACCCAGTTGTTTCACGATCTGTTCAAGCACCGGATCCGCCCCGGTAACCGCGATGGTCATCCGGGATATGGACGGGTTTTCAGTCTCCCCCACCGTCAGGCTGTCAATATTAAAACCCCGGCGGCTGAAGAGCCCTGACACCCGGCTCAACGTCCCCGCCCGGTTTTCCACCAGGGCGGAGACCACATGCTGCTTCATGTCAATTCCTCTATACTATAGAAGCTGCCGCAAAACTTCAGTTTCGCGGCGGCAGCCTCTTAAAAATGCATGTTTCGCAGGGCTTTAGCCTGAGAAACCGCAAGCCCTTGCGGTTTTTCGCCCTTGCGGGCGCGGACTAAAGGATAGCATTTCCAGTATAGCAAAAACACCGGGGAAGCGCAAGCCCCCGAATTGCCTAAAAAGTTTTCTAGCCGAAAAGGGGTTAATGACTAATAACCAAAACCTAGCCGAAATCAAACCGCCGCCGCTTCCATGGCGGGCTCGCGGCATCCGTCTCCAGTGTAA
>JAITHL010000100.1 GCA_031279975.1 Treponema sp.
GCCGCCCGCGGGGAATTGGCGAAGAAGTTTTATCGCTACAAATTGGCGGGATGGGAGTCCTTGTTACAGGCCTCTTGACATAAAACATAGGAGTTTTGCCTCTGGCAAAACTCCTGGGCAGAGAGAGTTTGCGCTCCGCGCAAACTCTCAAGCAAAAGTCGCTCTGCGGCTTTTGCAGCCCCCGTTGAGGGGGAAGGAAGCGCCGGTGATGCAGATATTCGGAACGTCAAAATGTAAGAACACGCAAAAAGCGCTCCGCTTTTTTAAGGAACGGAACGTCCCTTTCCAATTCCGGGATTTGACGGTTAAACCCCCCGCTCCGGGAGAATTGGACGACATGAAGGCCCGCCTAGGCGAAGCGGATAGGCCCGCTGGGTACGCCGCGTTTTTGGACCTCCAGGGGGCCGCCGCCCAAAATCGTGGCCTTGCCTATAGGGACTATGATCCCCGGGAGGAATTGTTGGCCTATCCGGACCTGTTCAAGACCCCCCTGGTCCGGCCCGCCAAGGGCGCCGGGGGAAGCGGCCCCAAGGTTGTGATCGGCCTAAACGAACCGGCGTGGAAGGAACTGCTTTAACGCGGGGGACGCGCCATGACCGAACGGCATAAGGCCCTGGGGGCCATGGTGGCCTGCGTTCTCTTTTGGGGATTTTCCTTTATTTCCATTAAAGTAGCCGTCGCTGTGTTTCCCCCCATGACCTTGGGGTGCCTCCGCTTTGCAGTGGCGGCCCTGTTTTTGCGGATCATGAAAAACCGCGCCGGGGTTGTGGAAGCCCTCCGGCTTCGGGATATCCCGTATCTGGCCGGAGCGGGTTTTACGGGAGTTACCCTCTACTTTTTCTGCGAAAATAACGGGGTTGCCCTGGTGAGCGCTTCGGAGGCGTCCATCATCACGGCCGTGATTCCGGTGCTGACCATGGCGGCGGAATGGCTTAGGGCAAGGCTGCCTGGCATCCGGCGGGGCGCGGAACCTGAGCGGCTTGGCGTTCCGCGCTGGATCGGCGCCCTCATTTCCGCGGCCGGCGTCTGGCTGGTGGCAGGGGCCTCCCTCTCGCTGTCCAAGAACCTGCCAGGCTACTACTACATGGCCGGCGCGGCTCTTAGTTGGGTAGCCTACTGTTTCCTTACCAAGCCCCTCTTCAGCCGCTGTTCCCGGCTCCATATCACCTTCTGGCAATCGGCGGCGGGCCTTGCCGGCTTTCTCCCCTTTGCCATCCTGGAATACCCCCGCTGGGAAAGGCCGGGCCTTCCGGTCATGGCCCACCTGCTTTTTCTCGGGGTCTGCTGTTCAGCCCTGGGCTACTGGTTCTACGCCCGCGCGCTGGACGTGCTGGGGGTTTCGGCTTCGGCGGTTTTCATCAATTTTATCCCGGCGGTTACGGCGGCTGCGGGCTTTGTTTTTTTGGGTGAGCGGCTTTCCCCGGCCCAATGGGGAGGAGCCGCCCTGGCGTTTATCGGGGTATACCTGGCCGTGCGGGAGCCCCGGCAGGCAGGCGGTCCGGGGGTACGGAGGCCGCCGTAGCGGGGACCGGGGGGCCTTTCGGCCCCCCGGCGGGGGCGATGCGGGGGTGGAACCCCCGCCCCCGGGGCTTTCGGCCCCTCTTGAGTTGTCGACAGTGCGGGGCGAAGCCCACGGCCTAATATATCGATACCAGTTCAGCGGGAATTTCCAGGCGTTTTTGTATTGCCTCGTATTCCAGATTATCCAGTTGATCCCGCAGCCAGACAACCAGTTCCCCGCCCCGCTCGTACTCATAGGATTCGATCTCCGCGAGCGTTTCTTCCATAGCCGACGCCTGGTAGCGCCTTGCCTCGTTCAGCAGTTTGGTAAGCATGCCCTCATCCGGGGCGGATGCCTTGGGTTTCGCGGCTTTACGCTCCTCCGCTTCCCGCAGTACGGCTTCCAATGCCGCCAGCAGGAGTTCGGCCTTGGCTATGAAGGGGGCGTTCTCCGCCTGGACTTTCTCAAGATCGCCCTCCCGGGCCGCGGCTTCCAGTTCCGCCGCCTTCCCCCCCAGTGCCCCGGCGCAAATTCCGTAACTGGAACCCTTCAGGCCGTGGATGAGTACCGTATAGTCCCCAAGACGCTCCCGGGACGGACGCCGCAGCTGTTCTAGTATGGGCGGCGTATGGATAAGGTAGGAGCGGAGTATGCCCAGGTAGGCCGCCTCGCCGCCGTACTGTTCCATGCCCCGGATAAGATCAAGGCCCGCAATGGAGCGGCCCTCCAAAAGCCCCGGACACCGCTCCTCGGCGGAGGCGTCCGGGAGGTTTTTCTCCCGTTCCGCCCGGGACAGGGTTTCCCGGTTTTGCCGGTCCCGCACCCAGGAGTTCAGCGCGTCGTCCAACTGGGCCGCGGCAATGGGTTTTGAGATAAACCCGTTAAAGCCGTTGGCAAGAAACATATCCTGGATTCCCGCCAGGGCGTTGGCGGTCAGGGCGATAACGGGGACCGTCCAGGCGTACTCGCTGTTGATTTCGTTCCGTATGATCCGCACCGCCTCAAGGCCGTCCATGTCCGGCATCATGTGGTCCATGAATATCAGGTCGTAGCGCGGCTGACCCCCCCGGACCAGTTCCACAGCTTCCCGCCCCGATGAGGCGGTGTCCACCCGCAGGCCGTAGGGTGCGAGCAGGCCACGGGCCACCTGGAGGTTCACCGGCATATCGTCCACCACCAGCACTGTTCCATAGGGCATCCAGGCGCGGACAATATCCTGGTTTTCCCCTTCGGCGGTATACTGAAAGGTCCGCAGGCTTTCGGCGGTTTCTTCCCCGATGGGCCGTCCATCCGCCAGGCCCTGGATGAACTCCACCGTAAAGACGCTCCCCCTGCCGTATTCGCTTTCCACGGTGATTTTACCGCCCATCATCTCCACCAGCCGCTTGGTGATCGTAAGCCCCAGTCCGATCCCCTCAATTTTCCGGTTCGCCTTGCCGTTCAGCTGGGTATACTTGGAAAACAGTTTTCCCCGGTCTTCCTCCCGGATTCCGGGTCCCGTATCCTGGACGCTGCAACGGAGCAGCGCGTCCTGGCCCTGGCGTTTCCATTCCAGGGAAAGGGCCACGCCGCCTTTTTCGGTGTACTTGATCGCGTTGGAGAGGAGGTTGTTAAGGACCTGCTTGATCCGCAGCCCGTCGCCCCTGAGTTTCCGGGGAAAATCCGCCCCCAGGCGCAGGGCGAAGGCAATGGGTTTGGAACCGATGCGGACCCGGTTAAGGCTGACCGCGTCGTTGATCAGGCTTACGGCATCGTAGTCTTCGGCAATCAGTTCAAAGCTCCCGGCCTCGATTTTTGAAATATCCAGAATATCGTTTACGATTTCCAGCAGGGCGGAGCCCGCCTGGTAAATATGGGTCAAATTGGTCTTGCTGTTCTGGGGGAGGCTCCCCAGGAGCTCGATCTTGGAAAGCCCGATAACGGCGTGCAGGGGGGTGCGGATTTCATGGCTCATGACGGCGAGGAATTCGCTTTTGGCCTGGGAAGCATGGATCGCGGCGGCGGTTTGTTTTTCCAGTTCTTCGGTCCGCCCCCGCAGTTCCCCGGCCATGCGCTCAAAACTCCGGGCCAGGGTTTCGATTTCATCCCCGGTCTGTATGCCGCAGGTATACTCTAAACAGCCCCCGCCGAGGTTCTGGGCGTCCCGGGTAAGCGCGGCAATGGGCCGCGCTATCCGCCCCGCGGTAATCCGGCCCGCCAAGAGCGCGGCGGCGACGACGCCCAGGAGCAGCGCGGAAGAGGCCGCGAAGGTATTGAAGATAAAGCGGCGGATATCCGCGGCGGCCGCGTCCGACGCGGCGGCAATTTCGTTCCTGAGCAGGAGGGAGGGGGCGAGTATCTCGCTTTCTGGAACGGCGTAGACGAGCTGCCAGCCGGTCAAACTGATCCGGGACCAGATAATATATACCTTCACGGGCTTCCCCGCCAGATCGACGGTAGAGGCCCCCGCGCCTTGGGGCGTGGACCGCATGGCCGCCAAAAGCCGGTTCGTTTCGCTTCCCAAATAGGCGGGGACGGCGCGTTCCCTCTGTCCGGCAAGGCCGGGGGCGGAAATCAGGGCGCTCTCCCTGCCCGCTTCCCCTGCCCGCGTATCGATCAGGACCGCGTAGCCGCTTCCGCCGGTTACGGTTTGCTGGACGCGCCGGTCCAGGTCCTCCAGTTTGATGTCGATCCCCGCTACGCCTTTGAATTCCCCCGCCGCGCCGTAAAAGGGCTCGGCCATGGATACGGTCAAGCCCCGCCCGGCGGCGTCCTGGTAGGCGCCGGAGATGTACAGGGCGTTTTGGTCCCGGGCGTTTTTATACCAGGGCCGTTCCTGGAGCGCCATGGGCAGATACTCCGCTTTGACCGCCGCGTCCCCGTCGTACTGGATATTCTGCCCCGATGCGGTTGAGATATAGATCGTAAAAATATCCGGCATACTGTTCATGATCAGCCGGTTCGTCCGTTCCACATTGCCCAGCAAATAGGTTTCCTCCCGCAGCCCGGCGCGGATGAGGTCCCCCTCATGGTATTGGGGGCCGGCTATCCGGCCTTTCTCCAGTATCCAGTGGATGCGGCGTTCTCCCGGCGGAACAGCCCGGTAGTTCGGGATGGGCTTGGGGCGGAACTCCTTAGGGCTGTGGTAGGTTAGCTCGATATAGTCCTTAATGATGCTCAGGCCCAAGAGGGCCCGCCGCAGGTCCTGGTCGATAACGGCGCTTTTTGCCCGCGCCAAGTCCCCGGCGTTTTTCAGGGCCTGTTCCAGCAGGGCCCGTCCGCTGCTGCTGGCGGCGGACAAACTGATGCGTCCGCCGCTCTCCCGCACGGCCCGGTTGGCGGCGAGCAGGCTGAACAGCATGATGCCGCTGCACCCTATGAAGGCCGTAAGGCCGACCGCAATAAGCGCCCGCTGTATTTTGTTTTTGATAGAATTTTTCCGCGTCATAGAGCTCTGCCTCCCAAGACCGCCGGTGCGGAGGGGCGGCCGTACAGATCCCCGCCCCTCCCCCGCAAGCAGAGGCATCCCGCTAAAGGTCTTATATAGGGAGGAGACAACTTTAGAAAGACGGAAAACCTCAGCGCCCGCTGGGGGGGGGGGGGTAGCTATTAGTTGTATGAAGAGACCCTCATTACCCATAGCGGTATAATCCTACCATACGAAAAACGCGGACGTCAAGCTAAAAAGAGAAGAGGCCAGTACCAGTCCGCTATGATTTATAATTTCTTATAATACAAGGAATTAGCTTGCGCTCATTTTTCAGGGCTGGAATCGTAATTCTTTACAACACAACATAAAGAGTTAGCACGGGCGGATAGAGGACCGGGATTACGCGGTGAGCGGCGACGTGGATTGGCTTCGCAAGCGGCACCCGCACTGGAACACGATCCGGTCGATAGGGATAGCGGAGGGGCGGCGGGAGGTCAAAGGGGAGGCGCAGACCGAGCGACGGTATTTCATTTCGAGCCTGCCCGCTGAGGCGGAACAATTCGCCAAAGCGGTACGGGCGCATTGGGGGATAGAGAACTCGCTGCATTATGTGCTGGACGTGGCCTTCGGCGAGGACGGGTCCCGGATACGGAAAGACAAAGGGCCTGAGAACGCGGACTAAAGTCCGATGGC
>JAITHL010000115.1 GCA_031279975.1 Treponema sp.
TTTCGGGACGTTCCCTCCCGTTTTGCGTAAACCGGCTCCGGCTCCCTAATCCCGTCAGACTAAGGATACCACTTCTCTCATAAAGCATAAATTCTCCCAAGCTATCCGGCTTCGCCGGATTGCGCCACAACGCCCCCGCCGGGGGGCCGAAAGGCCCCCCGCCCCCCCTTTAGTGCCGCAGGTCCCCCTCCTATGGGCCATGCCGCTGTAACTTGCCGCTCCTCAGCGCAGGCCGAAGCGCTCGGAAAATTCCTTCAAATGACTGCCGATAAAAAGAGCGCCGTAGCCGGTTATGATGACGCCTATGGTGATGCCCACCGGGATAAGAAAGGAGGACCCGGAAACAGCGGAAACTTGGATAAAATCTATCCCGAAAAAGGCGGTGGCCAGGGAAATCAGGATGACGCACCCGGTGATTACCCAGCTTCGGAAGGGAACCGGCTGCCCGAATTCGCTTTTCTCCGGCGGCGCGTTAAACGCGGACGCCGGTTCGGCGGCTATCCTCTCCATAACGGCCGCTTCCAGACAGGGCGGGGCGGGGGGAAAAAAATCACGGCCCAGCAGGTCCCGGGCCTCCCTGAACAGGGCCGCCCTTTCCCCGCAGCGGGGGCAGAAAAACAAATGAGCCGCCGCGGCCAAACGGATAAAGGGATTCGGCGGCTTACCGCCGGACCCCAGCAGGGTATCCAACACGAAACGGCAGGTCATTCCAGCCCTCCTCCGTAGGAGTCAAGTTTATCCCGCAACAGTTTCTTTGCCCGAAACACATGGGATTTTATGGTGTTAACGGGAAATCCGGTTATCGCCTCGATTTCTTGGTAGGACCGGTCATAGAAAAAGAAAAGATCCACGCAGATACGGTAGCGTTCTGGAAGCTCCAAAACCGCCCGGCGGACCGCGTCTTTGACCGCCCGGCGCAGCAAGCGCCGTTCCGGGGTGTCTTCATCAACCGCGTAGTCCTCTTCCGCCAGGCTCCGGTAATCCCTGCCCCGGGATGCCTTATTAAGCGCCGTGTTATAGGCGATCTTATACAGCCAGGTGGAAAAGCGTGCCCGGCCTTCAAAACCCGCCAGATTCCTGAACGCCTTGAGAAACACATCCTGGGCAAAATCCGCCGCGTCTTCCGCGTTGCGGAAAAAACTCAAGCCCATTCCATACACCGCCCGCTCATAGCGCTTTACTAAAAGGCGGAAATAATCCTTCCCGCCGGAAACGATCCGGGCGATAATGGTTTGATCATCCATGATCGAACGATCATTTATGATCGAATGATCGCCTTCGATCATCTGATCGTTCATACCGCCTCCGCGTGTCAAGGATCGGTCTGAAAACGCCTTGCTATTTCAGCATATTTTATTCGATAATACAGTAGCAACCCTATCCCTATTGAGAGGGGAATAAGCCCCCCCAACAGCCCATAATTCAGCCCTTGCACCAGGGAGAGGAATATGGTCAAACTGAACCCCACAACCCCCAGGAGCAGCCCGGTCAACAAACTGAAGGAGCGCAGATCAAACTCCGGCCTGGTATAACAGCCGGTTTTCATGAGGAGGACCTTCCGTTTATGGCTCCAAAGAAGGTAAAAAAATACCACCTGGGCGCCCATCACGATTCCCACTATGGGAATAACCGCTATGATAACCTGCGCGGCGGTGGAAGATTGTTCCATGCCAGGCCCCCTCACGCTAAAAATGAACAGGCTCCCCAACGGGCAAGCCCCTTGCCGGCGGGCTTGTTCCCTCCGCTATTTGAGAACAGCCGCAACTGATTGAGCAATCAGCGCTAGTATAACCCGCCTGGGAAGTTTCGTCTATAATAGAGCCGTTCTGAAACTTCAGTTTCAGAACAGATTCCGCTTAAAAACACGGTTTCACCGGACTTTAGTCCGCGGGCTTTAGCCTGAGAAACCGCGGGACGTGTTCCGAAACCAACCGGGTTTTGGAACACGTCTAATGAGACCCGCCAAACCCGGCATGGTTGCGGGTCTCCCCGCCGTCCGCGGGCGCCCTCCCCCTGCCTTGCAATTTTTTGAAAACCTTACTATATTATCACAAATACAGACATTCATAGCAGTGATTGAAGTGGAGCTTTCCGGCGCGGGTCCGGAAATCCGGCGAGGGATAAGGAGTAAATGAACGATGGGCATCGATAGTAATCGGGCAGAGGCCCGAAAGATGCGGAATATCGGAATCAGCGCGCATATCGATTCCGGTAAAACAACCCTTTCAGAACGGATTTTATTTTACAGTAAGAAGATCCATGCTATCCATGAGGTGCGGGGCAAAGACGGAGTCGGGGCCACCATGGACCACATGGAGCTTGAGCGGGAACGGGGCATTACCATTCAGTCCGCGGCCACCCAGGTTGCCTGGAAGGATCATATCATCAACCTGATCGATACCCCGGGGCATGTGGATTTTACGATAGAAGTGGAACGCTCCTTGCGGGTTCTGGACGGGGCCATCCTGGTCCTCTGCGCTGTGGGGGGGGTGCAGTCCCAGTCCATCACGGTTGACCGGCAGTTGAAACGCTACCATGTGCCCCGTATTGCCTTTGTAAACAAATGCGACCGCACCGGGGCGAATCCCTTTAAGGCGCGCTTCCAATTGCGGGAAAAATTAAACCTGAATGCCGTTATGGTCCAGCTTCCCATCGGCTTGGAGGATAAACTTGAAGGGGTGGTGGACCTGGTGTCTTTGAAAGCGGTTTACTTCGACGGCGACCAGGGAACGGAGATACGCTATGCCGAGATTCCCGGACACCTCAAGGCTGAAACCGCGAAGTACCGGGAGGAGCTGTTAGACGCGGCCTCCCTGTTCTCCGATGAACTGACGGAGCGCTATCTAGCGGGCGAGGCCGTCCCTGAGGAGCTGCTCCGCGCCGCCATCCGCAAGGGAACCCTATCCGAATCCTTTGTGCCGGTTATGATAGGCTCGGCCTATAAAAACAAGGGCATACAGCTCCTGCTGGACGGGGTGAACAACTACCTTCCCGATCCGACGGAGGTGAAGAACTATGCCCTGGACCTGGACAACCACGAGGCGCGGCTGGAGCTGGCGGCGGATGAAAAACGCCCTACCGTGGCCCTGGGCTTTAAACTGGAGGAAGGCCAATACGGGCAGCTTACCTATGTGCGGATATACCAGGGCTCCCTCAAGAAGGGGGATGAGCTTTTCAATACCCGGACCCGCAAGCGTTTCAAGGTGGGGCGGCTGGTGCGGATGCACGCGGATACTATGGAAGATATTGCCGAGGGGGCGCCGGGGGATATTGTGGCCCTCTTTGGGATCGACTGCGCCTCCGGGGACACCTTCTGCGGCGGGAATCTGAACTATGCCATGACTTCCATGTACGTCCCGGAACCGGTCATCTCCTTGGCGGTAACGCCCAAGGATAAGAAGTCCGCGGACCAGATGGCTAAGGCCCTGAACCGTTTTACCAAGGAGGACCCCACCTTTCGGACCCATGTGGACGCCGAATCGAACCAAACGATTATCCAGGGCATGGGGGAACTGCACCTGGAGGTATACCTTGAGCGGATGCGCCGGGAATATAAATGCGAAGTGGACACGGGTATGCCCCAGGTCGCCTACCGGGAGGCTATTACCCAGCGGGGGGATTTCAACTATACCCATAAGAAACAAACCGGCGGCGCCGGACAATACGGCCGGGCGGCGGGGTATATGGAGCCCTATGACGGCGGGGACTATGAGTTTGTGGATGCCATCAAGGGCGGGGCCATTCCCACCGAGTTTATTCCCAGCTGCGACAAGGGATTCCGGGAAGCCTTGAAACGGGGAAGCCTGATTGGGTTCCCCATTGTGAATATCCGCTGCGTGATCACCGACGGCCAGTCCCATCCGGTGGACTCCTCGGACATCGCCTTCCAATCGGCGGCCATCGGCGCGTTCCGAGAAGCCTATCCCAAGGCCAAACCCTGCATCCTGGAGCCTATCATGAAGGTTTCAGTGGAGGGCCCCACGGAATTTCAAGGCAATATCTACGCCTCTATTACTCAAAGGCGTGGTATAATCTCATCGTCCACCGAGGACGGAATCTTTTCCCGCATCGAGGCCGAAGTACCCTTGAGCGAAATGTTCGGCTACTCCACGGCGCTCCGTTCCCTTACCCAGGGGAAGGCGGAATTCACCATGGAATTTGAAAAATACGGAAAGGTTCCATCGGGTATTTCCGAAGCCCTCATCAAGGAATATGAGGAAAAGCGGAAGAAGGAACAGGGCCGGAGCTAGGCCCGCAGCAAATAGACAAGGATGTAGGTATGGTAAAACAAGAATTGGTTCAGCGCAGTCCGGTGCGCATATTTGAACAGTCCATTCATGGGGGGCTCAAGGGCGGGGAACTCGGCATCATCGCCGCCCCCAGCGGGATCGGAAAGACCTCGGTGCTGGTCCAGCTTGCCCTGGATAAACTCTTACAATCCAAAAAGGTGATCCACATTTCGTATACCAAGCATAACGATTATGTTTTGGCCTGGTATGAAAACATCTTTGATGAATTTACCCGGAAAAAGAACCTGGAAAATATCGCCGACGTGAAAAACGACGTGGTAAAAAACCGGGTCCTCATGAAATTCAGCCAGGAGGGGCTTTCCGGGGAACAGATATGCCGGAGCGTCAGGTCCCTCATCCTGGAGGGTGGCTTTCACGCCGAGGCCCTGATCGTTGACGGCTATGAATTTACCCCCCAGGATCGGGACCGCTTGATCAAAGTAAGGGAACTGGCCCGGGATTTACAGCTTTCGGTCTGGTACAGCTGCGCCGTGCAGGGGAAGGAACCCCTCTACGACAGCCGGAATATTCCCGTTATTTTGACGGACGCGGCTGATCTGCTCGATGTGATTATCATCCTGGAACCAAAAACGGATCACATAGCGCTTACCGTCTCCAAAGACCGGAACGCCTTTAATCCCGAACACATGGCCCTGCGCTTGGACCCCAAGACCCTGCTGATCCTGGAAGAAACCTAATACTAATACCAATACCGCGTCCATCCCGCTCAAGCCCGCCGGGGACGCGGCGGCGGCAGGCTTCACTGGTCATTTTTAACCGGAGATATTGGCGCTTCCTTCCGAAAAGCCGGACCGCTTCGCCGGTCACCGATTGTAGCGATTGTTTTTTCCCCCCGCCCGCGCCAAACGCCGCCGTAACAGAACACGGCTTTTCCTTGCGGAGCGGTATAATTGATTTTCTCATGCTTCCTCCTAAATCTTTAAAGCCCAAATAGAATTCAATGAATTGAGCAAATACCGAAGGAACACGGCTGATTGCGGACCGAAGGTCCGGTGTCAAGTTAATAAGCCGTTCCCTAGGGCAACGCTGATTAAATCAAGTTTTTAAAAATAGCCCGTGGATTGCGCTGATTACCGGTAACAAAATCTGTGAAAATCAGTGCTAATCCGCGTTAATCCGCGGTCTCTTTTGATAATGCCGAATTAATCAGCGCTTCCCTAGAGGACCAGGTTGAGAAACCGGCGGGTCCGCTCTTCCCGGGGATTTTGAAAGATAACGGAGGGTTCCCCCATTTCAAGAATAACCCCGCCTTCCATAAAAACAACCCGGTCGGCAATGTCCCGGGCAAAGTTCATCTCGTGGGTTACGATGATCATGGTCATGCCCCCGCCGGCCAGTTCCTTGATCACCGAAAGAACCTCCCCAATCATTTCGGGGTCCAGGGCGCTGGTGGGCTCGTCGAAGAGCATCACATCGGGATTCATTGCCAGGGACCGGGCGATAGCCACCCGCTGCTGCTGGCCGCCGGAGAGCTGCCAGGGATAGGCGCCGGCCTTATCTTGCAGCCCGACCCGTCTCAAAAGTTCCATGGCCTTTTCCTCAGCCTGTTTCTTGGAAAGGATTTTTAAATCCACCGGGGCGAACATGATGTTTTTCTTGGCGGTGAAATGGGGAAAAAGGTTGAAATGCTGGAATACCATGCCTATATTCCGGCGGACCCGGTTGATATTGATATTCTTGCCAGTCAGCTCATAGCCGTCCACAAACACCTGGCCCGATGTGGGCTTCTCCAACAGATTGATACACCGCAGCAAGGTGGACTTGCCGGACCCCGAAGGCCCGATAACGCAGATCACATCCCCCTCATGGGCTTCCATGGTGACGCCCCGCAGAACCTCAAGGGTATCAAAGGATTTATAGAGGTCCCTAACGCAGACTTTTCCGGCCATAATTCAGCTTCTTTTCGATATGGATTGAAATCTGGGACAGTATGGTGATAATGGCCAGATACACCAGGCCCACGATGGCCCAGGTGGCGAAGGACTGCATGGTTCTTCCAATGTATATCTTTGTTTCGTAAACGATCTCCCGCAGGCTGATGATCGATATAATAGAAGTATCCTTCAGGCTGATAATAAACTGGTTCACCAGGGACGGAATCGCTATGCGGAACGCCTCGGGCAGGATGATCTTAAACATGGCCCGGTAATGGGAAAGCCCCAAACTCCGGGCCGCTTCCATAAGGCCCGGGTCAACCGCCTGTATTCCCCCCCGGAATATCTCCGCGATATAGGCCCCGGCGTTGAGGCCGAGGGTAATAACCCCGGCCGCAAAGGGGGAAAACCGGAAGTCTAGCCCCAGGGATTGCGCAAACTGGGGAATACCAAAATAGATAAAAAAGGTTTGCACCAACAGCGGGGTTCCCCGGATTGCCCAGATATACAGCCAGGCAAGCCGCCGCAGCCCCCGGCTCGTTGAAAGACCCGCCAGGCAGGTAAAAAGGCCGAGGAACATGGCGATAACCAGGGCCGTGAGGGTGGCCTGCACCGTAACCCCCATGCCTCTGGCCAGCAAGGGCAAAACATCCGTTAGTACCGTAACAAAATTCATATCCCCGCCTCAGCGCGTCCGGCCCCCTTCGTTTACTTGGCAGCGGTGTAGGCGTTCAAAATCTGCTGATATTTCCCGCTCTTTTTAATGTTTTGCAGCCCCGTGTTGAACATTTGCAGGAGGGCCTGGTTTTTTCCCTTCAACACCGCGAAGCCGTAGGAAGACCCTTTTTCCATGCCGGTTACCATCTTCAAGCCGTTTCCCTTGGAAATGCCGTAGCCCATGACTGGATAATCCTCAAAACAGGCCGCCGAATTCCCCGACTTAACTTCATCGTACATAAAGGGGGACTCGTCAAAGTACGCCACTTCAAAGCCGTAGGCATCCATGACGGACTCCGCAAAGGCGGCCCCCTCAGTGCCGGTTTTCACCGCCACCCGCTGGCCCCGGAGGTTTTCATAGCCCGTAATCGTTTCGTTATCCGCCCGGATAGCCATGACCACCCCGGAATCGTAGTAGGGGGTGGAAAAGTCGTACTTCGCTTTCCGTTCCCCGGTGATGCTCATCCCGGCGATAACCGCGTCCGCCTGGTTTGATTCCAGGGCCGCCACCGCCGCGCTGAACCCCAGGGGTTTAAGATCGTACTTAAACCCCTGATCCGCCGCGACAGCCGCCAGGATATCAACATCGATCCCCACATAGGCGCCCCCCGCGTCCTGAAATTCAAAGGGCGCGAAGGTGGTATCGGTGGCGATAACAAAGACTTTCTGACCCTCCGTCTTGCCCTTGGCGAAGACCGGCGCCCCGGCAATCAGCAGGGCAAGGCCCAGCAAGGCTAATACGCTCCGCTTTTTTTTCATTACTTCCTCCAATACGCGGCCCGCTGGTATAAGGCCGCGCTCGTTTTTTTCAATATAATAGAAAGGCGGCCCTTAGGCAACCAGCCGAATTGCCTAAAAACTTTTCTAGCCGAAAAGGGGTTAATGACTAATAACCAAAACCTAGCCGAAATCAAACCGCAGCCGCCTCCACGGCGGGCTCGCGGCATCCGTCTTCAGTGTAAA
>JAITHL010000141.1 GCA_031279975.1 Treponema sp.
GTTTACGACGTTTGGGCGGCACAATAAAGCAAACCGTAGGTTTGCGTGCCGCCCAAATGTGCCGGAATGAGGCGTGGGAGGCGTAGCCGACCTAGCCGAATGGAGGCCAAGCCGCCTACCGGCGGCGCGGCGTAAACAGACCTGTTAAACGCCGTTAATTCCGCTACGTTAGCCGCCCGCATGGACGCGGGCGGGCTTTAATTTTCCTTTACTTGCCACAAATTCTATATTCGTCGCTAAATATTTTAATATTGTATTATTACACAACCAATTATCTATTTTTTCTATTTTGTGATAATTTTTAAACCTAATTGATATTTTAGGAAATAATGCCCTGTGCCATATATCCATTACATCTAAATTTGTATTTTCCAATAACCTTTTTATATGGTTTTTACTATATAATTTATCATGATACCATTGCCCTCTTAAATGTTGTATGTTTTGTGTATAAGAAAATTTATATGGCAAATAAAAACAAAAAAATAAGCCTCCTGGTTTTAATATACGTTTTATTTCTTTCAATGATTCTAAATCATTCGAAACATGTTCCAAAACACCAAAACTCAGAACCACATGAAAACTTTCATTCGGAAATGGTAAAATATATTCATGTTTCAACTCAACAACATTAATATTTATGTTTTTTATTATTGGACTATCAATACCAAAGGCTGATGTTACACCGGTATTTGATACATCACAGCTTGTAATAGTCATACCTTTTTTTATTAACCAATATGAAACATGTCCTTTACCGCAACCCCAATCAAGGATAGAAAACGAATTATTGCCAAACCATGCTTTTGAGAAATTACAAACATAATCTATTTGATAATTATAAATATGTTGTACGGCGGGATTTTTCAAAAAATCGAATTCACGATTATCAGTGTTTAAAATATTCAATAAATTTGAATCTTGTTTATATTCCTTTAAAAAATATTCCAAACGAATTTGTTTAGGATTAAATACATTTTCCGCCATAACAACCTCCGAAACGTTTTTGACGGCGGCATGGATGCCGCCGTTACCATTATTTCCGAGATGTTCGGAATTAATGGCGTTTAACTTATTATATATACATATACTCTATTGGTCAATAGTTATTTTAAATACACTTAGCCCCCATGCCGCATAACTGGATTATAGCCGCCTCAAAGCGGGGCTTGGGAAGGCCTTCCCCCCCCCCGGCGGCGCCTGCGGTGTTAGCGGCTTGACAAGGCCCGCCGGAGGGAGGGCGCGGCAGCGCCGCGCCCATATCCCGAACACCGGGGAATTCGTGCCTTCCCCTTATTTCCACCCCTCTGGATAGAGCGTCAAAGTAACCCGGCCTTGGGCGAGGAGCCGCCGGCAGATTCCCTGAAGGTCAGCCCGGCTTACCCGGTCATAGAGGGCGGGACGCTGGTCAAGCCGGCTGAGGGGAAGCCGGTAAAACGCCGTCAGATAGGCGTAATTCTGGGCGATATACCCGTTGCGCTGCATGGATTCTTCATAGGACTTTTTCCGGGCCTCCACCGCCTTGGTAAAAATGTCAGGGTCGATGTTCCCCTGGGCTATCAGGGTAAACTGATTAACCGCCGCGCTGGTCAGTTCATCAACCCGGCGGGGATCGCAGGAAAAGAAGCCGGTCATCGAGAGTTCCCCCCCGGGGGGCAGGAGGGAACTGGCCGCGTCCGCGGAAATCGCGTACACCCCGTTCAGCTTTTGCCGTATCTCCTTATCCAGTTTAATATCCAGGTATTCGGATAACACTGACGCGGCAAAACTGGCGGATTCACTGTAGGGCTCGGACAAATACCACCCCACAAACACGGAGCTCTTTTCTTCCTTTCCCTTATACACCCGCTTTTCCGTCTTGCCGGGACGGATGACGCCGGGGTCCGCCCATTCGTTCCAGGACCCGCCCTGGGGTATGGAGGCGAGATAGGTTTCCACCAGGGAACGCAGTCCCGGGAAGTCCAAATTGCCCGCCAGCACAAAGGTATAATCAGCGGGATTTACGGAGCGCCGCAGGAAACGGAGCGCCGCGTCCGGGGAAACCCGGTCCAGGTCCTCCATCTCTATGGGGCGGAAGCGCGGGTTGTTCCCATATACGGTCCGGCGTATTTCGTCAAAAAAGACCGCTTCCGGGTTGTCGTTCCGCTGGGCCAAGGTGGTCCGGTACTGGTCCAGCATGGCCTTGACCGCGGAGGCTTCTATCCGGGGCTGGGTAAAGGAGAGGTACAGCAGCTCAAAGAGCGTTTTAAGGTCCGCGGCGGTGGCGGCGCCCTCAAAGGACCGGGAAAAATGGGAGGCGTTGAAGGAAAGGGACGCCTGCTTTCCCGCGAGTTTCTGTATAAGCTCAGTCCGGCTATAGGGGCCGAGTCCTGAAACCATCTGCATCTCCGCCGCCAGGGACGCCGATATTGCATCCGCCGCATCCGCCGCGGTGGTCCCGCCCCGGGCCAGGGCTGTCAAAACCACCTCGTTGTTCCGGTTCGCGGTTTCCTTGAGCAGCACCCGCGCGCCGTTGCTTAATTCCCAGCGGACAACGCCGGTTTCCCCGTCCGTTTGTTCCTCCAGTATGCTTCCCGCTTGAGGCTCCCGGTCCAAGAGCTTGCCGGTCTGCGCGGTTTCTTTGGGCCGGTCAATGCGCTCCCGGCTGCTCTGCTCGATCAAGGAAACGATTTCCGCCTCGCCGATCAGATTGGGTTTTTCGCTTTCCGGGGCGATCAGGGTAACGGTCAGGTCTCCGGAGGCAAAATAGCCCTTGAAGCGCCCGGCCAGGTCGGCGGCGGCGATCCCCGGAAGCAGCGCGTTGACCGCGTCCAGTTCCCAGCTAATATCCGCCGCGTTCTGGTTCCGCAAGAAATGATCGGTTAGCTGGGAAATATAGGCGTTGGAATGTTGCCGGTCCTTTTCGGAAACCATGCGCTGGATGTTTGAAACCAGGGAACGCTTTGCCCGGTCGATTTCCCCTTGGGTAAAGGCGTAGCGCAGGGCCGATTCCTTTTCCCGCAGCAGCGCCCGGAGGCTTTCCCGGAGGGCGCCGGGTTTTGCGATAGCCGAAAGCACAGAGAAGCGGGACTCCCGCCCATAGCGGCTTTCCCAAAGCCCGGCGTTCACATAGGGGGTTTCGGGCTTTGAGGCGGCGTCATCAAAACGCAGGGTGAGTATATCGTCGATCAGCTGATCCATTATGCCGTTCCGGTAGGAGGCAAGGGTGCCGTCATGGGGCTCCGGCGCTCCCTTATGGTAGAGATCAATCCGGGTATAGGGATATTCGCTGTCCGTGATGATCGTAACAACCGGATTCCCCTTTTTGGGCGCGGGAAGCTCAAAGCGGTCCCGTTGCAGCGGCGAGGCCGGCGCCGGGGCGGTAAAATGGGAGGCCAGCTCCTTTTCCATAACCTCATCGTCAAAATCGCCCACCAGGATGACCGCCATGTTATCGGTCCGGTACCAGGCGGTATAGAAGTTTTTCAGCCCCTCCGCCGGGACGTTTTGGATAATCTCCGGCTTGCCGATGGGAAGCCGTTCCGCGTACCGGGAACCGTGGAGTACCACCGGCATAAGCTGCCGCCAAACCCGCTCGTTGGCCCCCAGGCGGAGCCGGTATTCTTCCAGTATCACCAGGCGCTCATCGTCCACATCCTTGGGGTTGAAGGACACCTGATGGCTCCAATCGTCCAGCACCGCCAGGGCGCGTCCGGGAATCCGTTTCACCCCGTCAGCCCCGGCTTCCACTGGAACTTCAATGCCGTACACCGTTGAGTCAAAGGTGGTATAGGCGTTTACCTCGGGGCCGAAACGCATACCCAGGGACCGCAGGTAGTCCACCAGCTCCGTATTGGGAAAGCGGGCGGTTCCTTCAAAGGCCAGGTGTTCCACAAAATGGGCAACCCCCTGTTCATCATCCGCCTCCAATAGGGAGCCGGCGTCCACCGCCAAGGTTAGGAAGGCCCGGTTTTCGGGCATGGTATTTTTGAGTATATAGTAGCGGAGCCCGTTCGGCAGGGTTCCGGTCCGAACCTGGGGCATAAAGGGAACCCGGTCCTGGGCCTTGCCAAAGCCCCCGTAGGGGCCGCCCCCCCCGCGGGAGGAGGAAGCGCAGGATGCCAAGAGAAGCGTCAGGATGAGCAGGATACCCCCATACCGGCAATAGCGCCCGGTACGCTTGGGGGAAGCGGCCCATAGTTGTTTTTGATAATAGGGTGTTTTCATACTAGTAAATATAGCGAATTCCCTAGTTCCGGGCCAGGGGAAGCGTCCGGCATTGGCTGCATCCCAAAACATGTACATGGGCCCGGCCAGGTTTTTCAAACATTCGCGCTACCAGGAACTCATCATCCGCCAGAACAGCGCTACAGACCGGGCAGAACCGCCGGCGCGCCCCGCCCATACAATAGCCGCAGCCGAATACATGCATCAGCCGGTCCTGGCCGGGGAGTTTGGGAAACACCGAAGACTTTACCTGCTCCCCCTTCGGCAGCGCGGCGGAACAAACCGGGCAGAACCGGGATGATCCCGGATGGGCCGGCGGGATTTCCCGGTCCGGCTTGGCCCGCCTGGTTTCCTTGGCTGGCTTGTCCCGTTCAGCCCCTTCGCTGTCCCCGGTGGGGCGGCCTCCGGCTTGGCGGAAAAAGAGCGTATACCCAAACCAGATGAGGGCCACCCCAATAACCGAAAGACCGAGGGTTTGTAGTAATACTTCCATCCGTCCTCCTGGGGAGCCGCTGATTAAATTAGAGCTGTTCTGAAACTTCAGTTTCAGAACAGCTTCCGCTTAAAAACGCGGTTTCACCGGACTTTAGTCCGCAGGCTTTAGCCTGAGAAACCGCGGGACGTGTTCCGAAACCAACC
>JAITHL010000097.1 GCA_031279975.1 Treponema sp.
TTCAGTTTCAGAACAGCTTCCGCTTAAAAACGCGGTTTCACCGGACTTTAGTCCGCAGGCTTTAGCCTGAGAAACCGCGGGACGTGTTCCGAAACCAACCGGGTTTTGGAACACGTCTAGTGTCTGTCCATACAGCCGGTTACTTTATGGACAGACCTTGCGTGTTCTCAGCCTTTGGGCTGCGAAAATACGTTTTTTAAGGAAGTCCGTCTATAATGGGGCTGCCGGGAAACTTCAGTTTTACGGCAAGCCCTAATGGGTCCGCGTTATAGACGGACTCTAATTATTAAAGGGGGATCGTATGTCTATCCGTATGAGGGCGGCTTGTATCATCATTGTTATAGCCGTGGTGATTATCATCACCGGTATTGGGACGGGCATGATCTTTAATACGATAACCCTCACCAGAAACATTAAAAAAGACATGGTTGTGGTGTCCAATATGGCGGATCGCTATATCGGCGCGGAAATCATCCTCTTAAAAACCAAGGCCATCGCCCTGGCGGAGCGCTTCTCCGGCGTTCCCGATGAAGCGCTGGGGCGGCTGCTCCAGCAACAGGACCTTAAGGCCGCCGAATTCATTGCCCTAACCGTGCTGGACGAAAAGGGCTTCCGGGCGGACGCGGGAATGGCCATCCTGCCAACCCTACAGAACGATCAGGGGTATGTCCGCAGGGCCTTTGCCGGCGAAGCGGTGATCTCCACCTCAGCGCCGGTCATGGTTCCACGGGATACCCATGCCCTGGAGCCGCGGACCGCGGGCCTGGTCTTCTATGTCTGCGTTCCCGCGGGGAATTCCCCTGGGGGGGAGAAACGGGTGTTGGCCGCCGCCATTCCGGGGTTGTTTTTTTGCGATCTCCTCGCGGGCCTGCCGATATGGGAATCCGGGTACATCGCCATCAACGACGGGGAAGGGAATATCCTGGCCAATCCCCGGCCCAATTGGGTTATGGAACGGCGCAATTTGATCGAAAACGCCAAAACAGACAGCCGCTACCGGGAGATCGCCGCGGTGATTACCAACATGATCCAAGGCAAGTCCGGGGTTGAAGCCTATTCCTTGAACGGGACCGAGCGGCTCTGCGCCTACCGGCCCCTTTCGGAGTCCGAATCCGGCTGGTCCATTGGGGTAATCGCCCCTTGGAATGAAAGCGCCGTCCAAAGTTCCCAGTCCGGCTTCCTCATGGTCGGAACGGTATGCCTGCTGCTCTGCGTCGTCGCGGCCCTGCGGGCTTCCCGGAGTATTGAACTCCCCTATGCCACCATTAACAGGATGCTGGAAAAAGTCAAAGCCCAGGACGCCCTGCTGCGGACCATCAACGATGTGGCGGGCCGCCTCATGGAAGCCCCGGTGGATGAGTTTCAGGAGAATTTGTTCTATTGTATGGGCATGATGGCCGCGTGTATCCGGGCGGACCGGATGCGCATCTGGAAGAACCAGGTAAAGGACAATGGGCTTACCTGTTTTTGCCTGTATACCTGGCGCCCTCCCGCGGACGCCGGGGCGCCGGAGGGCGGCGTTGAGCATACGGCGGACCCGGAGCCGCCGCGGTTTTGCTATGGGGAAACCCTTCCCTCTTGGGAGGAGGCCCTGGCCGGGGGAATGTGCATCAACGGGATAAGCGCCGGGTTTCCCGCGGCGGAACAGGAATACCTCCGTTCCCAGGGCATTGTTTCGGTCCTGGCGGTTCCCCTTTTTTTCCATGAAACCTTCTGGGGCTTTGTTGAATTTAACGACTGCCATAGGGAACGGACCTTTTCGGTGGATGAGGAGAACCTGCTCCGTTCCGGCGGCCTGATGGTGGTCAGCGCTGTCCTGCGCAACGACATGATCCGGGACCTGATCCAGGCCCATGAAGAAGCCCTGGCTAATACCGAGGCCAAGAGCAACTTCCTTGCCAACATGAGCCATGAGATGCGCACCCCCCTCAACGCGATTATCGGCCTGAGCGAATTGACCTTGGGTTCTGAGCGGATTCAGAACGGGGACTATGAAAACCTGAGCAAGATATACAACTCCGGAGTTACCCTCCTGGGGATCATCAACGATATTCTGGACCTCTCCAAAATTGAGTCGGGCAAATTCGAGATAATTCCCGTAGACTATGACGTTCCCAGCCTGATCAACGATACCATATCCCTCAACAGCATCTACATCGGGTCGAAACCCATTGAATTCATCCTGGATATTGATGAAACCCTTCCCCTCCGGCTGCGGGGGGACGATCTGCGGATCAAGCAGATGTTCAGCAACCTCCTCAGCAACGCCTTTAAATACACCAAACAGGGCCGGGTTGCATGGCATATCTATTGGGAACGGGAAGGCCCCTGGGTATGGCTGACCTCGAGTATCCAGGATACGGGGGTGGGCATACGCCCCGGGGACCTGGAAAAACTCTTTTCCGACTATAACCAGGTGGACACCAAGAGCAACCGGAAGATACGGGGAACCGGCCTGGGCTTGGCGATAACCAAACGGATGGCCGAGATCATGCACGGCGCCGTATCGGCGGAAAGCGAATACGGCGCGGGCAGCGTCTTTACGGTGCGGATACGCCAGGAGTTTGTGAGCGGCGAGCCCATCGGGCATGAGGTGGTTGAGCGGCTGCGGCAGTTCCGGTATTCGGAGCATAAGCGGGACCGGAATGTTAAGCTCATCCGGGCCCATATCCCCTATGCCCGGGTCCTGGTGGTGGACGACATCGTAACCAACCTGGATGTCGCCCGGGGCCTGCTCAAACATTACGGGATGCAGGTGGATTGCGTAAGCGCCGGCGCCGAGGCTGTGGAGCTGATCCGGTCCCAGCGGGTGCGGTATAACGCGATCTTTATGGACCACATGATGCCTATTATGGACGGCGTTGAAACCGTCCGGATCATCAGGAAGGAAATCGGAACCGATTACGCCAAAAAGATACCCATTATCGCGCTCACCGCCAACGCCCTGGTGGGGAACGACGAGATGTTTGTCAACAAGGGGTTCCAGGCGTTTCTCTCCAAACCCATTGATATTATCTCCCTAGACGCGATTGTAAACCGATGGGTCCGGGATAAGAAAAAGGAAAGAGAACTTGCCGCCCAGTCCGGCGCGGAAGCGGAACTGACGGGGGAAGGGCCGGCCCCGCCGGATACCGGCGGCCAAGGGGAAACCATGCGTATACCCAAGGAAGGGCTTCCCCAGGGGGATATCCCAGGGTTCAGCATCGCAAGCGGGCTTGCCTATTTTGAGGGCATGGAAGAAAGCTACTGGAAGATACTGCGGTCCTATGTGCGGAACACCCCTCCCTTGCTGGAAAAATTGCGCCCCGATACGCCGGAAGCCCTGGCCGATTACGGGATGATCATCCATGGGATTAAGAGTTCCAGCCGTACCATCGGCGCGGAGCTCCTGGGCAAGCTGGCGGAAGAACTGGAATACGCGGCCAAGGCGGGAAACCGGGGCCTTGTCGCGGAACTGCACAGCCGCTTTATGGATGAAGCCCAGAAGCTGCTCCAGGGGCTTTCCGCGATGATCAAGGACGCCCAGGGGGAGGAGGTTAAACCCCGCAGGCCGGAACCTGACCCGGCGCTGCTTCAGGAACTGCGGGAAGCCTGCGAAGCCTTCGACGTTGACGCGGTGGACCGTATCATGGCCGAATTGGAAGGCTATGCCTATGCGTCCCAGGCCGATCTGGTGATTTGGCTGCGGGACCAGGTAAACATCATCGGCTTTAAACAGATTGCGGAACGGTTAGGGCAGCGCTGATTAACTTAACGCCGGACCGTAGTCCGCGGCCTCCGGTCCGCAATCAGCAAGGAACGGGTTGAATAGCCCTGGCCGCGAAAGGGGGGATGCATGGCGGCGGAACGGAAAACCATAATCCTGGTGGACGATAATATGACCAGCCTCGCCGCGGGAAAGGATATACTGAGGGGGACCTACAGAACCTATCCGGTTCCTTCGGCGGACCGGCTCTTTGAGCTGCTGGAAAGTCTGCGGCCGGATATGATCCTGCTGGACATTGAAATGCCCGGCATGGACGGCTACGGGGCGCTTACAAAACTCAAGGCCGATCCCCAATGGGCGGATATTCCGGTACTGTTTATCACCGCCAGAACCGATACGGAAAGCCGGGACCGCGGCCTTGCCCTGGGGGCGCTTGACTATGTGGTGAAGCCCTTCAAGGCCCAGGCCGTGCTTGAGCGCATAGCGGCCCATATATCCCGGACCTAGGGGCGCGCATGGACCGGCGGGAACAGGGGGCGGGGGATATATACGGGATACTCAAAACGCATTTCGGGTATTCCGCGTTCCGGCCCGGCCAGGAAGCGGTGATCGGCGCCCTCCTGGCAGGCCGGGACGCGCTGGCGGTAATGCCCACCGGGGCGGGCAAGTCCCTCTGCTATCAGATCCCCGCGCTCCTGCGTCCGGGTATCACGGTGGTCATCTCCCCCCTTATCTCCCTTATGAAGGATCAGGTCAACGCCCTGGCGGACGCGGCTGTCCCCGCGGCCTACCTCAACAGCTCCCTCAGCCCGGACGCCTATGCCGAGGTCATGTCCGGCGCGTCCTCTGGGGCCTATACCATGCTCTATATCGCCCCGGAACGGCTTAAACGGGGGCTTCCCCCGGAAATTCTCTCCAGGATTTCCATGGTGGTCGTCGATGAGGCCCATTGCGTCTCCCAGTGGGGCCATGATTTTAGGCCCAGCTACCTCCAGATACGGGAATTCATCGCGGGTATGCAAAGCCGGCCTGTCGCCGCCGCCTTTACCGCCACCGCCACCGGCAAGGTCCGCGCGGATATCGCGGCCATCCTGGAACTCCAGGACCCCTTCCTGCTGATTACCGGCTTCAACCGGGAAAATCTGTACTTTGAGGTGCAAACCCCCCATGATAAGTTCAGCGCCCTCTTGGAAGCCCTAACCAAGCGCCGGGGCAGGAGCGGTATCATCTATTGTTCCACCCGTAAGGCTGTGGAGGAACTCTGCCGGGCCTTGCAGGACCGTTCCTTTACGGTAAGCCGCTACCATGCGGGGCTGAACGACCGGGAACGGCATCAGAATCAGGATGATTTTATCTACGACCGGACATCCATCATGGTAGCCACCAACGCCTTCGGTATGGGTATCGATAAATCCAATGTGTCCTATGTGATACACTACAACATGCCCAAGAATATGGAAAGTTATTACCAGGAAGCGGGCCGGGCGGGCCGGGACGGGGAGCCGGCGGACTGCATACTCTTGTACAGCCCCCAGGATGTGCGGATCAATACCTACCTGATCAAAAACCAGGACCCCGAGGCGGCTGACGAAGCGCTGGTCAAACACAACCTGGAACTCCTCAAATATATGACCTTCTATGCCACGGCCGCCGACTGCCTGCGTTCCCGGCTCCTGCGGTACTTCGGCGAGGCCGCCCCCCATTACTGCGGCAACTGTTCCAACTGCAAGCGGGGCTTTGAGGACGCGGATATTACCATTGCGGCCCAAAAGATTGTTTCCTGCGTTTACCGGGTAGAGCGGGCAAACCAAAGCGCCGGGAGGGTCCTGATCACCGACATCCTGCGCGGGTCGGATACGGAAAAAATCCGGCGCATGGGGCTGGGGAGCTTAAGCACCTACGGGATCATGGCCGATACGCCCGCCCGCCGCGTCCGGTTCATTATGGATTACCTGATCGCCGAAGGCTATCTGGTCCTTACCGGCGAAGAGTATCCGGTGGTCCATACGGCGCCTAAAACCCGGGAACTCATCGCCAATCCCAAGCCCCTGCGGATGATGCTGCCCCAAGAACCGGAAGCCTCCCCCGCAGCCCAAAGCCCCTTGCTCCATAACGAGGCGCTGGATGAGGAACTCTATGCCAAACTGCGGGCACTGCGGACCCGCCTTGCCCAGGAAGCCAAGATGCCGGCGTATATCATCTTCGCCGACGCCGCGCTGCGGGATATGTGCCGGAAAAAGCCGGACAGCCGGGAGCGGTTTCTGGAGGTCTCCGGCGTGGGGGGCGTGAAACTGGAAAAGTACGGCGATCTGTTTATCGATCTGATTAAGGATCATTCCGCTGGAAAACAAGAAAAATAACAAGAAGCGGACGGGGGCGCGCCGCTTAACACGGTCCGCATATTAGCGAAACTTATTTCCGTGAAAATCCGTGCCGAACATAAGGTTCGCAACCTAAGGTTCGCAATTCGCGGGTTTTTTAACGCGGGCCGCGAAATGCGGTCCACGGATTTTCACGGCCCCCGTTCAAGGGCGGAGTGCAACATCGGAAGTGATTCAGGACTGCCAGGGTCCCCTGAATGACTGTAAAAAAGGCGGTCAATCCTCTATGATGGGAAAACCTGGGACCTATCGCGGGGGGAGAGACCGTTATGGAAAAAGATACCGCAAAAGAAGCGCCTAATAAAGGGTGGAAACCGCTTGCTGTACAGGAGCGGGAAGAGGCGGCATATATGCCGAAGCCATAGGGCTTGAACAGGGCGGGAGCCGGAGTTCTATAGCCTGGAGACTGGGGCGGGACAAGTCCGCTGTGAGCCGGGAGGTCCGCCGGAACGGTACACCGGTAGGTGATTGCCGTTACCGCGCGAACCAGGCGCGGTAACGCTCTGAC
>JAITHL010000185.1 GCA_031279975.1 Treponema sp.
GTATACCTCTCTGCCTATAATTATCTGGGTGAAACCATAGCCAGCCAGTATGCGCAAAACGGCCAGGGACTCACGCTGGACCTTGCCGGCGGGCAGTCATACGAAATACAGGTCCGGCAACACAGCGGCTTCAGCCCCTATGCCCTCATTATCGCAAAACAATAGAGTTGTTCGGAAACCCGGTTGGTTTCCGGACAGTCTTTGCGGTTTCTCAGCCTTTAGGCTGCGGAACACGCTTTTTTAAGCGGTCGTTGTCCGGAAACTGAAGTTTCAGAACAACTCTCATAATCAGCCTCCGGCGGAACCGGGGCCGCCGGTTTTCTTGCTTTTTCCCTGGACCGGGGATAGGATAAGGACATGGAAACCCTCGGCATTATTATGATCGGCGATGTGGTGGGCGAGCCGGGGCTGGATGTCCTGGAACGGACCCTGCCCGGCCTGATCCAAACGCACGCGGCGGATTTTGTGATCGTAAACGGCGAGAACGCCGCCGCCGGATTCGGCATGACCAAAGGGGTCTTAACCCGCATCCTTGACGCCGGGGCCGACGCGGTAACCTCCGGGAACCATGTTTGGGAAAAACGGGATTTCTGGCCGGTGATGGACGAAAACAAGCGCATACTCCGTCCCGCCAACTACCCCGCCGGCGTCCCCGGCCTGGGGTGGAACCGCTTTGAAAAGGCCGGCCTATCCTGGATCGTCATCAACCTCCAGGGCCGGGAATTCATGACGGCCATTGATTGCCCCTTTAAAACCTTCGACGCCCTGGCGGCCCAGGCCGGCGAGGGTTCCATTATCCTCGTGGACTTCCACGCCGAATCCACCCGGGAAAAGGAAAGCCTCGCCTATTACGTGGACGGCCGGGCCCATCTGGTCGCGGGGACCCATACCCATATCCAAACCGCGGATGAGCGGATACTTCCCCAGGGCACGGGATACATCACCGACATGGGCATGACCGGCGTATTGGAGGGCATACTCGGCATGGACCCCAAGATATGCCTTGACCGGGCCCGGACCCAGGTGCTCTACCGGATGGAATGCGCCGGGCCCGCGGCGGACCGTCCGCCGGCGCTTCAGGGCATTGCGGCCAAATTGGACCGGGATACCCGCCGGACCCTTTCCCTTACCCGCATACACACGGTGTAAGGAAGCGCTGATTAATGCCTATGCATCAAAGGGTTCCCCCGGATTAGGAACCCGCGGTTCGACGCGGATTACCCCGGATTGAAGAGCCGCTAATCCGCAGGCCCTGGTTAAAAAGCCCGCTGCCGGACCTCCGGTCCGCTTAAGGGGGGACCGGGGGGCGGGCAATCCGGCGTTGCCGGATTGCCTCGGAGTTTTGCCTCCGGCAAAACTCCTGGGCGGATAGCGTTTGCGCTCCGCGCAAACGCTCAAGCCAAAGCCGCAGAGCGGCTTTGGCAGCCCCCGTTGAGGGGGCAGGGCGCAACGAAGCGCGCCCGTAGGGGGCGTACCCCAGAGGGGTACGCGGCTTCCCCTTTCCTCATTTCTTCAATTGTTGACAGCGGGCCTTACCCCCTACCGCGCCGCCCCGGGAAACACCGCTTAGACTCATGAGGCTCCCGCGTCATAATTTGAACCCGGCTTGACGCTTTGTTCAAAATATGGTATTATGAACCTGTAAAATCAACAGCCGGTCCAGAGGCGTCTTAGCTTTAGCTTATTGAAGGCGGGGCGCCGGCTTGAGGCGGCTCAATCCTTAAAAAAAGGAAGCGTCCATGAAAACAAAACGTTCAGGAAGTTCTTTCAACGCGCTCCACCGGGAACGGAAACTGGAATCGATATTTCTCTTTACCACCGGAAAGTGCAACGCCAAATGCGCCATGTGTTTCTATGCCGCCGATATGGAAAAAAAGGCGGAGGACCTCAACTTTGGGGAGATACAGAAACTCTCTGAAACCGCGGGGCCCTTTAAGCGGCTCTGGCTGTCCGGGGGGGAACCCACCCTGCGGGAGGACCTGCCGGAAATTGTCGAGATGTTCTATGCCAACAACCATATTACGGACTGTAATTTCCCCACCAACGGGATTAAGACCGAGCGGCTTATTGCATGGGTACAGCGGCTGCGGCGGAATTGCCCGGACATGAATATCTCGGTCAGCGTCAGCATGGACGGGTTCGGCCAAACCCATGACGCCCAGCGGGGCATTCCCAGCTTTTACCGGGTGGCGGAAACCCTCAAGGCCCTCCAGGACAACTTTCAAGAGGACGGACGGGTGATCAAAAATATCGCCACGGTGATCACCAGGTACAATGTGGAGGAGATCACGGATTTCATTACCTGGATATACGGACGGTTCAAGGTTACCGCCCATACCATCGAAGCGGCCCGGGGGAACACCCGGGAACAGGGGGTCAAGGCCCTTACGGAAGAACGGCTTCGGGCCATACAGGACCAGGCGGCGCCCTACTATCTCCTCTACGCCAAGCGTATCGGTGAAGGCATGAACGCCCTTGGCCGGGGCCTGACCAAGTTCTTCTTTGTGGGGCTGATGCGGGCCATGTACAATATCCGGGCCTCCAACCTGGAAAAGCCCGTCCCCTGGAACATGGACTGCACCGCCGGGGAAACCACCCTGGTAATCGACTATGACGGGCGCTTCCGTTCCTGCGAACTGCGGGAACCCATCGGCAGGGTCCAGGACTACGGTTACGATATACAAACCATCATGCGTAGCGACGCGATGCGGCAGGAAGTTGCGGCGGTGGGCCACGGCTACCGGGCAAACTGCTGGTGTACCCACGGCTGCTGGATCATGAGTTCCATCACCTTTAACCCCGGCAGGATGATCGCCATGATGATCAAGGCCAACCGGGAGACCCGGAAACTCGCTAAGGCCCGTCCGGTTCTGATCAACGAAGAACTGCTGGAAGCCCTGGAGCATAAGTATCGCGTCGACCGGGCGAAACTCGCGGAGCTTGGGATTATCCCCCCCTTGGCAATACCGGCCAGCCGGCAATCCGCATAGGCAGAGGGACGGCTATGAATATTCTACTGGTAAACAGAGGTTCCCAGGGGGATATATACCCCTATCTGGCCTTGGCTCAGGCCCTGCAAAACCGGGGCCATCAAGTAACCTACTCGGCGCCCCGGATTTTTGAAAAGGAAGTCCGGGAAACCGGAATACCCTACACGCTCCAGGCCTTTGACAATATTCCCGGCATGTTAGAGGGCGAGCCGGATACGAAAAACCTGCTCCAATGGACCGCGCGGGTTATCGACAGCCAGTTTGAGGAACTCATCCCCCTACTGGAGCGGCACGATATTCTGGTGGCGGGCAACACGGAATTCGCCGCCCCGAGCATCGCCGAATATTGCGGGAAGCCCCTGGTCCGCACCTCCTTTGGGCCCTTTCTTCCGGGCAATACCGTGCCGCCGCCGGTGTTTCCCCTGGTTAAACCCCATCCGCTTATCCGTCCGGCCCTGCTCTGGTTCCTGCTCAACCGGGGCCTGAACCTGCTGGTCCTCAAGCCCCTCAACCGGGGCCGGAAAACCCTGGGTATGCCCCCCATCAAGGATCAGGGGAGGCACGCCCCGGAAAACGCGGATAACTTCCTCCTCTACAGCCGCTATCTGGGGAATACGGACCCTTCCTGGAACCAAAAGTACCAATGGAACATAGGGGGCTACTGTTTCAACGACAGCTTCCCCTATGATAAACAGTTCCAGGAAGAACTGGCGGCCTTTTGCAAAAAAGACCGCCGGCCAACCCTCTTCTTTACCCTGGGGAGCTGCAATTCCGTTCAGCGGGATCAATTTGCCCGCTGGCTCTTCAATATTTGCCGCCGGCATAACTACAAGCTGGTGGTGGGCTGCGGCTGGTGGAAGGTGGGGACCCATCTGCATAATGAGGAGAACCTCTTTCTGATGCACAAGGCCGTTCCCCATGTCCAGGTGTTTCCCCTGGTGGACGCGGTTATCCACCACGGCGGGGCGGGAACCACCCACAGCGCGGCCCGCGCCGGCAAACCCCAGATGCTCGTGCCCCTGCTGCTGGATCAGTTTTACTGGGGCCAGCGGGTTAAGGACCTGGGCATTGGGCCGGGGAGCGTGAAGATGCGGCGCCTGTCGGAGGCGAAGCTGGAGGAAAAGACGCTGGACCTGATGAACAACGGCCGCTATAAGATACAGGCCCACGCCCTGGCCGAACAGATACGCAGCGAGCGCGGCCTGGAGGCCGCTTGTTGCCATATCGAAAAATACGGCGCGAAAAACATGGGCCTGGCGGCCAATCAATAACCCCCCGCCCCAAGGCGGGGGATGAAGATTGCTTCTTGCAATCTTTGCGTATGCGGGGGAACAAATCTCCCGCACCCCCAGTGGCCGCCCCAAGGGGCGGGGTATTAAACCATAAAGAGCTACGCCCTAATAACAGAGAACAGAGCGCGGCGGGCAAGCGGCAGGGAACCGCGGGCGCCTCCGTCCGTTGCCCGCGCTGTTCCGCCGCGTTCCGCGCTGTTTTTCTTGCGGAAAATCAGGGCATCCGGTATACTAGCGGGTATACCTATGGATGCCGTTGCCGCGCCGGTTCGGAGGGAAAGCCGGTATGTACGCCGTTTAGGGGCCCTGCTCTTCTGGATAAGCTGCCTCTGCCCCGCTGGAATACGGGCCGAGGGGATGAGCGCCTCCACGGACCTTAACCTTATCGCCTCCTCGCTCCCCGAAGGAAAAATCAGCCTTGTCCAGAGTTTTACCATCCCGGTTCTGCGGGGAAGCGGTTTTCTTACCCAGGGGAACAGCCTGAAGGCCCTTTTGACCGCCGAGGTATCCCCCATATCTCTAAACGGAGCGGCGGAATGTATTTTGACCCCCCTTGCCTTTTTTCAACTGGCGGCGGGAAGCCGTATCGGAACCGGCTGGAATATCCAGCTTTTCGGCGCCGGCCTTACCGGTATTGGCCGTAATATGCCCCAAGGGGATCACGGCGCGGCGGTGGACGGCCCGGCCTTCGACGGGGTTTTCTGGAAGGGCCATATTGGGGGGGCGCTACAGTTCGATATGGCCGCCCTGTTTCCCGGAGACTGGCATCATATTGTAGTACGGACCTACCATGAGGCGAACTACAAGCTCTTTAGCCGGGCCCGCGGACGGGACGCCTGGTACTATGAGGCCGACCTGGGGGAAAATCAAAACGGGTTCAACTACTACGGCAACTGCCTTATAGGATACCAGATGCCGGGCGTCATTAAGATGGCGGGCCTCATGGCGGAGGCGGACAAGTACCTCTACGACACCCCCCAGGGGGAGCTTTGGGGGGATGATCTCCCCCGCTGGTATTTTTCCGCGCTTGCGCAGGCCGCCCTTACCAGCCGTATCGACGCGGCCCTTATTGTCCAGTTTCAAACCCTGCGGCGGTTCACAGCGGAAACCCAAGACTATGCCTATTACCGGGATAGGCGGATGGCAAGCCCCGGCGCTTTGTCCTTAACATTCTACCGGGTTGTGGGGATCATCACCCTGCGCCTCGGCAAAACCGGAACAAGCTGAACAAGGGCGTCAAAAGGGTCCGCGGATGGCGGACCTTGCCGTTACTGCCGCATAAATCAGCGCCGCCCTGGGGAAGCGCTGATTAAACCGGTTTTTTAAATAAAGTTCCCGGATTGCGCGGATTGCGAACCCTTGGGTTCGACAGGGATTTCTGGTAACAAAAGCCTTCTAATCCGTGAAAATCCGTGTTGAACCAACGGCTCGCAATCCGCGGGCCCTTTTATTAATACCGCATAAATCAGCGTTGCCTGGGAAAGCGCTGATTGCGGACTTGAGGAGGATGCTTTTATGGAAAAAACGCCCATGGAATTACGGTACGGCAAACTGGGGCCGCGGGTGGTTAAGGCCCTGGAAGGCCGGCATTTTGCGGCCTGGTATTTTGATACCCGCGCTGACGCGGCGGAACACGCCTTGAACCTGATTCCAGCCAGCGGCGTAGCCTCCTGGGGCGGTTCTATGACCCTAGCCGCCCTTGGGCTGCCCGGCCTGCTTGTTCAGCGGGGTATTCCGGTTATAGACCGGGACGCGGCGCCCACGCCGGAAGAACGGGTAGAACGGATGCGCCAAGCCCTGCTCTGCGACACCTTCCTTTCCAGCGCCAATGCTATCAGCGAGGACGGCCAACTGGTGAACATCGACTTCATGGGGAACCGGGCGGCGGCCATGATCTACGGCCCCCGGCAGGTGATCATCCTGGCGGGGATGAACAAGGTGGTCAAAACCGTGGAAGACGCTATGGTCCGGGCCAGAACCATAGCCGCGCCGGCCAACGCCCAGCGGGTATCCGGGTGCAAAAGCCCCTGTCTTGAAACCGGGGCCTGCGAAAACTGCCGCTCGCCGGATTCAATCTGTACCTATCTGGTAACAACCCGGCTTTGCCGGCCCGCCGGACGGATCAAGGTGATCCTCATCGGCAAGGACCTGGGACTTTGAGAACCGGTAACCAAGGATAAGCGGTAGGAGCCCGCGGCGCTTGTGGAGCTTTGCGTCAAATTAGCCGCAAAGCTCCCGTTTTTTTGGACTCCTTTGGGGAGTTTGCGGGGTAAAATCGCGCTTTTGGCGCGTTTCTACCATTGAATTGCGCGAAGCGCCGCAA
>JAITHL010000006.1 GCA_031279975.1 Treponema sp.
ACACTGATTAAATCCAATCGAGGATTTAATCAGTGTATCTTACCCGCATTTGCGTAATGAAATGAGCAAATGCAGAGGGTAACGCTGATTAGCGTCAAGTTAATCAGCGTTACCCTAGAAAACGGCCTCCTGGCGGCGCCCCGCTGGGAGCGGCTACGGGGGATCCGCCCCCGCAGAGGGGGTAGGGCGTTGCCACGCAACACCCGTAGGGGGAGACATCCCACTGTCAACAACTTAAGGGGGGACCGGGGGGCCTTTCGGCCCCCCGGCGGGGGCGTTATGGGGGCAGAGCCCCCGTTGATGGGGTAAGGCGCAACGAAGTGCGCCCATAGGGAGAGATTTCCCCTTTCCTTACGTTGTTGACAGTGGAAGGCTTCCCCCTTTACCGGCGGCTGTTTTGTTCTGAAACCCTGTACGGCGAGGCGGCATCCTTGACTTCTTTTATGCTCTGTAGGTTCTGTTTTACCAGGTCCATGGATGCTCCGGTTGATTTTACCACCGCCTCCGAATCCGCGGCGACAAGCTGGGAAACCCGCTTGGCGGCGTCCATAACGGATGCAAGTTGCCCCATATCGTTTTGCATGGCGGCGCTTTTATCCATGATTGCCTTGAAACTGTCGTGTACGGTCTGGGCGCTTTCCCGCATTTCCGCGAAGTGCCCGCCGATGCGTTCCGCGCTCCCCGCATGCTGGGTAATCCCCTTGAGGATTTCGTCCTGATTGGCGCTTACCATCTTTACGGTGTCAAATATTTTATCAAAGGTTTTATTGGCGTTTTTCGCGGTATTGAGGGTATTTTCCATCGAGTCCTTCAGGTCCTTCATGCTTTCGGCAATGATCTTGGATTGATTATTCGCGCTTTCCGCCAGTTTCCGTATCTCGTCGGCCACCACCGCAAAGCCCTTTCCCGATTCCCCCGCGTGGGCCGCCTCAATAGCGGCGTTCATGGCAAGCAGATTGGTCTGGCTGGCAATCACATTAATCACCTTATTCGCCTCAAGCACCGTATCCAGTTTCACGTTTAGGGTATCGATCATGCTTTGGAGCAAAAGGATGGACTCCTGGCCGGCCTTGGCGTTGGAACTGAGGGCTTCGTATTCCGCCCTATTACTGCTGATAATGGCGTTCATGTCCTTGATGCCCGAAGCAAGGCCGTCAGCCACGGATGAGTTAGCCGTCATTGCCGAAAGCTGCCGGTCAACAACGGTATTTTGCCGGGACACCAGGTCATAAATGGCCTTTACCTGCCCGGCAATATGTTCGGTATGCTTGGACTGGTCTTGTACAGCCGTCTTCACCTCATTGCTTGATTGGGCGATGCCGGCGGCGCCGGTATTGATCCCCTCAAGCTGCCGCTGGAGGGTTGCGGCGCTTTTTTCGGCGCCGGCGGCCCCGGATTGAATGAGGCCGATGCTACGGTCAAGGGCAAGCACAAAATTATGTATCCCCAATCTGAGGCGTTCCAATTCCGGCTCCCCCTCAATCGCGTTTAAACGCAGGGAGAGATTCCCCTTGCCCTCCCCAAGGGCTTTGACGGCATCCGCCATGGTCCCGATGGGAGCGGTCTTTTTCCGTATCCAATAGAAGGCCCCAAGCCCTCCCCCTATAAACAGCGCCGTAAAAATAAGAATAACTGGTATCATAATGCACCTTTTCAACTAATAATACGCTAAGAGGAGCCTCCCGCTGTCAACGGCTTAAGCGGATTAATGGGGGGCAAGCCCCCCTCGCTCCAGCCCTACGGGCTTCCGCTATCCTCCATGCGGGGGCTGCCAAAGCCGCGGGGCGGCTTTGGCTTGAGAGTTTGCGCACCGCGCAAACTCTATCCGCGCTCTCCGGCGAAGCCGGATAGCGCCGCAACGCCCCCCGGTCCCCTCTTATGTTGTTGACCGGGGGCGAAGCGCTTGGCGCGAACCCTGTTACCGGTTCATGGTCCTCTTGTTTTCTATCCACTGTTTGCGCAGGTCTTCCCACGCGCCTGAGTACATCGGGATGGAGGGTCCCGGCGGACGCTCGTCTTTGGCGGGATGCCGCCGGTAAGGGTCAAGGCGGAAGTAGCGGCGGCGTCCGGTGGCAAGGCAGAAGAAGCGCATCCCCGCGTTGAAGGCCCCCTGTCCGTCGGTTTCTTCGCGGTCGCCGATAACCAGGACCTCTTCGGGCCGGACAGACAGGTCTTCGGCAATACGGAGGAAGGGCCGGGCCGCGGGTTTCTGGGACCCAAAGGATTCGGGGCCGTAGAGGGGCAAATGCGGGCCGCCTTCCAGCCCCAGGGCTTCCAGCCGTTCCCGCAGACAAGGATAATCCGAATACACCGCCGCCTTGGGAAAATCCGCGGGAAGGCCCCAGGGGCTGCCCCGCGGGAATTCCAGGCGCTTGAAAAACTCCTTGACCCCCGGACGCGGGGAATAGCGCTTTCGCAAAACCTGGATCATCCGGGGCATGTAGCGGTGGAAATACCAATGGCGCATACTATCCGCGCTCCGCCGGCAGGCTTCGCCAAGGGCGGTAAAAAACGCCGCATAGTACGCCCCGGCGGTAGCGTAATCGCAGCCGGCAAAACGCTTGCGCACCAGCCGTTCCTTCTGGATGCGCAGCATATCCGGCGGGCAGGCTGAGATCAGCCAGAAGGGAAACAGTGCGTAATCAAACAGGGTGCCGTCAAAATCAAAAATAATGCCCCGGATATTATGGAACATATTAGGGGCACTGGAGTCCGGCTTCCAGGCGCGGCGGCGCGGGCAGGAACCGTTCACTTGAGCAGATCTTTGAACATGGCGTGGCGCTTCTCGTCCTGCATCAAAAGGTTCACCTTGAACTGGCCGTCCCGGTATCCCTGGTTAATGCAGTTGGCCTTGAAACGCTCGAAAGACTCAGGCCCCAACAGGGCGGTCTCCGGCGCTTTCAGCCGGTTGCTGCGCCGTTTTTCACGGTACTCAGGATTAAAGTCCTGCAGGCAGCGGTCAAGATGGGCGGTGAATTCCGCCGCTTCGGTAACGGAAATATGCTGGTCCGCGAATTCAAAATAAAACTTGTAGTTTGACTTTTGGGGGTCCGCGAAACCCACAAAGAAGGGCGCGATTTTGCCGGTTTTCTTTTCCGTCTCGTGAACCGCTTCGATAAACTGCCGCTCATGGAGCTTTTCCCCGGTCAGGTTGATGGTGCCGTTTACCTTCTGGATAAACTGGATAGCGGGAAACTCGTTGTAAAAGCCGGTAATTTCCACCAGGTCGTTCATATTGTAGCGGTACAGCCCGGCGGAGGTGGTAACCAGCATACAGTAGCGCTGGCCTTCCGCCACTTCATTGATCTGGTATATCTTCGGATGGGGGTTTTCCAGGTCTGACTCATGGATAAATTCAAAATAGGTCTTGTGGCCGAAGATAACCGTATCCTGGGTATTGCTCTTGAGCACCAGGCCGGAACGGCATTCGGTGGAGAAGTAGCTGAACTCATGGAACACGCAGTCCGGCGGAAAGGAATCCCGTATCTTTTCAAAATAGACGCGGGTGTTGCCGCAGAACCACACATTGACTATCTGTAAACGGGGCCAGTAGTGTTTAGGCAGCACCGTGCCGTAGCGCTGCTTGAGCCTGCGCAGTTCCGCGGCCCGCTCCGGGTTGGGCTTGAGGCCCGCTTCGATAGCGGCCCGCGCCTCGCCGGGAATGGGGAACTTTTTGCTCAAGGTCCCGCGTTCAATATCGTCGCAGTAATCATCGTAAAATTCGTTGGCGTTGGTCTGCATTTCCACCAGGGTGCTGGGGTTGGCGGTCAGGAGCAGCCGCAGGTCCCGCTCTATGCCCATGCGCATGATCGTGTAATACCGGGCCTTGTAGCCGGCAATCTGGGCCACCGCCGGCGGCGCGGCATGGACCGCCTTCATAAAATTCGGAATATCCCGCTGGGAAATCCCTGAAATGGAACCGTATACCGTGCCGTCCGGCGCGGCCCCCTCGACGGCCTTGCCCACAATGGAAAGACAGGGGCCGTAAAATACCTGGGGTTTGTTCATGATCAGGGTATAGAACCACATCTGGTTCATCTTTTTGTACACTTCCTGATAGTACTGATCAGTGATGGGAATCCACTTGGGCTCCTTGGTAGTGCCGCTGGTGGTGCCGTACATTTTAGGCTTGCCGGGAAACAGCACATCCCTTTCGCCGTTCTTGTGCCGTTCCACATAGGGGCTTAGGTCTTCATAGTTGTTAATGGGAACATGCCGCTGAAACCGGCTGAACAGCTCCTCCGGCGTTTGGGCTTTGAGGATTTCCTCAAAATGATGTTCCCTTCCATAAACCGTATCCTTAGAAACGGTCAACATACGGCGCAGGGTTTCCGCGGAGGACGCCTTCCCGCGCTTTGACGCTTTGGCAAGTTCCTTCAGGCCCTTCTTGCCCACCATAGTCAGAGCCAGGCGGATAAGCCACCAGCCCTTTAATCTGGGTTCTTTCATTATGCCCCCTTGCTTAGGATGTTTTTTTCAGTATTTAAAACAAGCCCGCCCTTGTCAAGTTACAGATAGGGGGAAAACAGGGAACGGGTGGCGGCGGATTATGGGGAACAGCCGGCCCGCAATCAGCGCCCTGTCAGGCTGAGGAAAAAATAGCAAAAAATAACGGGTAAAGTTAATCCCGGCTTATGCCGATAATAAAAGGTTGGGCTGGCCGGGGGACTGCTGCGCTGTTCATTGCCCGCATAGAGGCCGCCTCGTCTTGCTAAGGTTTTAGTTTACGCTTCAATATACCGCGATTAAACTAGGAGTTTGTGGCGCTTTGCGCCATCCAACCCCAGAAAACGCGCAAAAGCGCGTTTTTTACCCTGCAAACTCCCCAAAGGAGCCCATAAATCGGGATTTTTGCGGCTACTTTGACGC
>JAITHL010000020.1 GCA_031279975.1 Treponema sp.
TTTCCTCACAACACGGATCAGCCTTCCACCTCTTATAATTAGCCCCGCAAGGGGCTGACCTTCCCTGGCCCCGTCAGACCAGAGTACCACGTTCTCCCGATAATCTAAATCATAGGTTCTCTGTGTTAATCTGCGGACGCTTTCGTGGAATTACCGGCGTCTCCAGACCCGGTCCTTGACTAAGCCCGCCGCGGCCCTCTATGGCATTGTACATTTTGCAATACTCCGGTACTTTTATACCATAATGAAATTTTCCTGGCCCTTAAAACCCGCGGATTACGGCATACTCCTAACCGCCCTGGGGTCTATCATAGTTACCGCCCTGGGGGTATACGCCAAACCCCAAGCGGCCCAGCAGGTGTGGATACGCTCCGATGCCGGGACATGGGTGTATCCCCTGGACGCGGAAGAGCGGGTACGGATTCCGGGACCCCTGGGGGATACGGTAGTGGCAATCCGCAACCGCCAGGCTGCGGTGCTGGCCTCTCCCTGCGCTAATCAAACCTGCGTCGCGGCGGGGCATATCAACGCCGGGGGGCAATGGCTGGCCTGTCTGCCCAACCGGGTTTTTGTGCTTATCCAAGGAAGCGGGAAGGACGCGCCCCTTGACGCCAGCGCCCAGTAAGGCCCAAGGGCCCCGGAACGCGGCGGCGCTCCTGGGGGGCTTTTGCCTCTTCCTTTCTACTATTGAATACCTTATCCCCAAGCCTCTGCCCTTTATGCGGATCGGGATTGCCAACCTGCCCCTCATGATCGCCTTGGATATTTTCCCCTTTTCCCGCTTTCTTTTCCTCACGGGGATCAAAATTGCCGGGCAGGCCCTGATCACCGGCGCTCTTTTCTCCTCTCTATTTCTCTTTTCTTTGGCGGGAACCTCCCTATCCGCCCTGACCATGTACGGGCTCCGCCGCCTTCTGGGGCCGGACCGGATCAGTTTTATCGGCCTTGGAACCGCGGGCGCCCTGGCATCCAACGGCGTTCAACTGGTTCTGGCCCGGTTTGTGGTGTTCGGCAAGGGCGTCCAGTATATCGCCCCCCCCTTTCTTGCCGCGGGGATGATCGCCGGCATAAGCCTGGGCCTCTGGTGCGAGCATTTTACCCGCCGGTCCCGGTGGTACGGCGAGCGGCTCAAAGAGGCGCGCATGAAGGGGCCGGCATGAACGTCCGGGAACAGCGCCGGGCGGCCCGGCAAGACCGCTATGAGCGGCTGTTTTCCAGTACCGCCCTGGGGGCGGCGGGGCTTATCATCATGCCCGCCCTGCTTGTTAACCCCGGCGCCCTGTCCAGGGCCGCGCAATTCCTCTACTTCTGGTTCCTGTCCTGGCTGGCGGGCAAAAAGAACCATCCCCTGCGCATCGTACTGGCCCTCCTGGTTATCATCCTCTTCAATCTTATCATACCCTACGGGCGCCTCATCCTTTCACTGGGGCCCTTTCCCATAACCGCCGGGGCTTTGAACCAGGGTATCCGCCGGGCGGTTACTTTGGAAGGGCTTATCATGGCCTCCCGCCTGACCATCCGTCCGGACCTCCGGCTGCCCGGCGCGTTTGGGGAGCTTATCGGCGAATCCTTCCGGGTCTTCGGCCAGATCATGGCGCGAACAAAACCCGTCGACCCAAAGGATATAGTAGGGAGCATTGACGATCTGTTGATCGAGTTAAGCGGGAACCTTCCGCCCGGGGGGACGGAAGCGCCGCCCGCCAAACGCCGCGCCGCCAGGGGATACCTTGTCCTGGCCGCGGCCCTGCTGCTGGCCTGGGCGCCGGCGGTATTTTCAGCCTTGACAGCGGCCTCTGAAGCTGTGTATTAAGAATATTAATAAATCTATCGATAAATTACGATACCGGTACGAGCAACCTGCAAGGAGCGGAATAGGCATGAAATTAAAGGTGAAATTTTCTCTTATTGTGATCAGTCTGCTGACGGCGGTTATCCTCAGTTCTTCAATAATCCTCCTCTCACGGGCTAGTTCGCTCCAAATAGAAGCGGCCCATGATCATGTTTTACAGGTGGCGCATACCAACGCGGTGGATATTCAGCGGCGGATGGAATCCTACATGAACACCATTCAAACCGTGGGGCAGATTTTTACCGAGTACCATACCCTTCCGGCGGAAACGCGGCGCGACAATTTTGACGACATACTTTTAAGCCTCATGAACGTGAATCCCAATTATACCGGCATGTGGACCGCGTGGCATCCTAACGCCCTGGACGGCATGGACGATCAATACCGGAACGCCGCCGGTTCCAATGAACGGGGCCAGTATATTTCCGCCTACACCCGGCGCAACGGCTATGTTGAGCCGATGCCCCAGGGCTTTGAAAACTGGGAAACCTTTCTAGGTTCCATGGGGACGGCGCCCATCGTTACCGATCCCGTATGGCGCCGTATCAAGCGCGGCGCGGGGGATGTTCCGGCGGAGGATGTTCCGGTGGTTACCATCATCTACCCCATCCTTGACAGACGGGGGGGCGGCAGGCTCTTGGGCATAGTGGGGATGAATTATATAAGCCTGATCCAGAGCTATGTGGATGAGATCAGCCGCGCCCTCTACGACGGCGCCGGAGTGGCGGGGGTATACACCAACAGCGGGGTTATCATCGGCCATTTTGACCGGAGCCGGGTAAAATCCAGGATACAGGAAAACCAGAAGGAACAGGACCTTTTGGGGGCGGAGCAATTGGCCCGGGTGGTATCGGCCATCAAGAACGGCGGGATAGACGGCGGCAATCCCCTGACGGTCACCCGGTATTCCAGCACCTTGCAAACGGATATGTATAATGTCTATTATCCTATCCAGATAAGCGGCGTTTCCACCCCCTGGTGTATTGTTACCGGCATTCCCATGTCCGTGGTTACCCAGACCGTCCGGTCCTTGATGATCTTTACCGGCGTCTTTGCCCTGGCCGCCATCATCGCCGCGGCGGCCGTCGCCTTCCTGGTTACCGCCGGGGTTGTTAAACCCGTCATCAGCGTAACCCTTGCCCTCAAGGATATTTCCGAAGGGGAAGGGGACCTGACAAGGTCTATTAAAATCCAAGCCAAGGATGAGATTGGGGATCTGGCCCGGTACTTCAACCTGACCCTGGAAAAAATCAGGAACCTGGTGATAACCATCAAGGAACATTCGCTAACCCTCTTGGATATCGGCAATGACCTGGCCTCCAGCATGGCCGAAACCGCCGCGGCGGTTAATCAGATCACCGCCAATGTCCAAAGCATCAAGGGCCGGGTAATCAACCAGTCCGCCTCAGTTACCGAGACCAAAGCCACCATGGAGCAGATCACCGTTAATATTGACCGGCTCAATTCCCAGGTGGAGCGCCAGACCGCCAGCGTATCCCAGTCCTCCTCGGCCATTGAGGAGATGCTGGCCAATATCCAGTCAGTTACCAATACGCTGATCAAGAACGGGGCAAACGTCCAGGAACTCTCTGAAGCCTCCGAATCCGGACGATCGGGCCTTCAGGAAGTGGCGGCGGATATCCGGGAAATCGCCCGGGAATCCGAGGGGCTTTTAGAGATCAACGCGGTCATGGAAAACATTGCCAGCCAGACCAACCTGCTCTCCATGAACGCCGCTATAGAGGCGGCCCACGCGGGAGAAGCGGGCAAGGGCTTTGCCGTAGTGGCCGACGAGATACGCAAGCTGGCCGAGAGTTCCGGGGAACAGTCCAAGACGATCAGTATGGTACTCAAACGGATCAAAGAGTCCATCGATAAGATCACCAAATCGACGGATACGGTGCTTAACCGCTTCGAGGCCATTGATACGGATGTGCGGACCGTCGCGGATCAGGAGACGAATATCCGCAACGCCATGGAAGAGCAGAGCGTGGGAAGCAAGCAGATACTGGAAGCCCTCGGTCAGCTCAATGACATCACGTTCCGGGTAAAGGGCGGTTCCGAAGAGATGCTTGAGGGCTCCAAAGAGGTAATCCATGAGAGTAAAAATCTGGAACTGGTAAGCCAGGAAATATCCAACGGGATGAACGAGATGTCCGTTGGCGCGGATCAGATCAACGTCGCCGTCCATGCGGTAAATACCCTGAGCAATAAGAACCGGGATCATATTGATATCCTGGTAAAAGAAGTCTCCCGTTTCAAGGTTGACTAACACGGGGGCTCCGCCCCCGTAAGGCCCCCGCCGGAGGGCCTTATGCCCCCCGGACCCCCCGGTTATTTGACGCTATACAAACCTCCCCTCGCCAGCCGCCACGATTGTTTTGGCGTTTTCCAGGACCTCCGCGATGCTCCGGCTCTCCCGCTTCACCTCATGGGCCCGTTTGGCTACCTCCTGGGAGGCCAGCCGCAGGGTTTCCATTTCCCGGCGCGCCGAGCCGCTCTGGGCGTGTATGATCCCCGTCCCTTCCCGGACCCGGTCGGTCATGGATTGAACGGCCTTGAAGGCGCTCAGTATCTGCTCCCCGCAGGATGCCTGTTCATCCACCGCGTTATTTACCAGGGCGAAGGAACTTTCCATGTCCTTGATCCCGGTGAATATGCCGTTCATGGCCCGCAGGGTTTCCTGGGAAACCGCGCCGATCCGCGCTATGGCCTGTTCCAGTTTGACAATCTCCGTGGAAATCCCCGAAGACTCCTTGCTGGAAAGCTCCGCCAGTTTGCGTATCTCCAGAGCCACCACGGCGAAGCCCTTCCCGGCTTCCCCGGCGTGGGCCGCCTCAATAGCGGCGTTCATGGCCAGAATATTGGTCTGCCCCGCGATGTCCTCCACGGTCTTGTTGGCGTTTTGCAGGGCCCCGGACTGTTCGCGCATCCGCGCCGCCTCTTCCGCCAACTTGACCAGCATGGTATGCCCCAAGGCCGAAGACTCGCCCAAGGCGAAGGCGGTCTTTCCCGCCTCCCCCGCGGTTGAGCGGATAGCCGCGATGCTGGCCGCCATCCGCTCAACCTCCCTGGAGGACGCGGCAACGCGCTCCGCCTGGTCCGCCGCCGCGCTGTCCAGGGAATCGATGGATGCAACGATCCCGTTGACGGCGGCGGAAGCCTGGTCCGCCGAGGACATCTGGGCCTCCGCCCCGGATTCCAGGGCGTCCATATTACCGGTTATCAAGTCCAGGGCGCTTGAGGATTCCATCACAACCGTATTGAGCTTTTTCCCCGCGGCGGCCATGTTCGCCAGGTTATCCTTAAGGTCCCCCAAGGCTTTGCGCAGACAGTCCCGGATTTTGATGAGCGCCCGCTGGATATTCCCGATCTCGTCGTTCCTGAACTGCCGGATATCCACGGCAAAATCCATAACCGCCAAAGCGCCCGCGGCCTGTTCAACCTCCCGCAGGGGCCGGAGCATCGTGAAGATAAAGACGTTAAAGATGACGAACACCAGCAGCAGGATCAGCGCCATGGCGATAAACAGCCCGGTCATGCCGGCGCGCAGGTACATGGAAGGGGTAAACGGCATGGCCGCGGCCATGTACCAGTTCAGCGCCGGGACCCGGCAAAGGGCGTATTGCCCGCCGCGGCGGCTGAAGACCCGTATTGCCGCGTCCGGCAGCCCCTGTACCGCTTCTATGATAAGGGCCCCGGCGTCCTCCCCAAGGCTCTCCGCAAGGGGCCGCTTGTTGAATACCAGGGATTGATCCCGCGCGCCGGTTATCTCGAAGCCGGCGTTAAACAGGTAAAAGGGGGCGGCGGGGTCAAAGTCCGCATAGAGCGCGCCGATAAAACCGGAGATATCTATCCCGGTTCCCGCGATGCCAATCGCCCGCCCCGCCGCAAGAACCGGCGCGTTGATCCAGAGCATGGTTTTTTTAATGCCCGTATCGTAATTAACATTAAAATTGTACCGTTCCTTTTGCCCCAGGGTCCGCAGGTACCAGGCGGACTCAGGGTCCGCGGTATCCAGGGTATACTGATACTGGTCCCCATAGTAATACTTCTTGTCCGCGTCGTTTATCCAGAAAATGTTGTTCCCCGTAAAGGCCCGGCGGTAGGCGGCGATCTCCTTCAGGGCGAGCGCTTCCAGCGCCGCGTCCCCGGGGGAAAGAAAATACGCTTGTATCAGGGGGGACTCGGCCATCTTGACGGCAATGGCTATCTCCTGATTTACCGAGCCTTCCAACTGGAGCCGCTTGGCCTCAAGAAGCCGGGACAGGGACCGCGCCGCTTCAGCGCGGACTATACGGCCCATGGAGAAAAAGAACGCCCCGGTCCCGCCTGAAACAACGGCAAGAAAGAAGAGAACCGAAAAAACCAAGAACCTCCGTTTAATCGATGCCTTGGCCGGCGGCGCCCCGGTGATCAATAATGCCATAGTATAACACTCCTTGCGGCAAGTTCCGCCGGCTTTTTACTCATTGGCGGCGAAGCGGGCTTGCAGCTGGCGGTAAACCGCGTCGCCGGGGTTTTCCCGCGCCAGGGATTCCAGGGCGTTTTGATAAATCCGGGTATTGTAGAGCCGGTCGATGCCGTAATCCGCCGTATAGCCCAAGGAGACAACGCTGTTTTTCAGCCGGACCGTGGCCTGCTTATCCGGCTCGGGCTTGGAAACGCTGAGGCCCCCGAAGACCTCATATTCGAGGTACTCCCGTTTGATCGGGTAAGGGCGGCCTGGCGGCGGCAGGGCTGAACTGGATATTAACCATAACTGTTTGAAGTTCTTCCCGGCGAGCTTGCCGGCCTGCGGTACGCCGCGCCGGATGGGGGCGCGCGCCGCATCCCGTTTCCCATAGCAAGATCAGCGCACGCCGGGGGGTTATAACCCCCCGGCGCCCCCCGGCTGTTCTTGTATTTTCTTCCAATTCCACCGCCAAACACTTGATATTCTCCCCCATCCTCTCTATGATTAACACCATGCGCAAATCAGTCGCCAACAGCCAACAGCCAACAGCCAACAGCCAACAGCCAACAGCCAACAGCCAACAGATTGTAATGCCCGTTCTGATCTTTGTCAAGAGCCCGCATTGCCTAAAAAGTTTTCTAGTTTAGGCATTACGGATCCCAATAACAGCTTAATTCCCAGACTCAGCGTTTTCTTTCCCTGTTTCCCGGCCCGCGTATTTCACGGACCTTCCGGGGGAATCCCTGGCACACACAGCTTCCCCTCGTTCACCTTCCATATGTATCCGCCCAAAGTCCCCAGGAAGCGCTATACGGCGGAACAGCGCAAGCCCCAAAGACCCGCCCGGCGGTATTCAGGCGCTTAATCCGGCGGGCGTTGCCTGTCCGGTTAAGATAGAGCGGCGCACGCCGGAAGGCCCGGCGCGTACCGAAAAAACTTTATTGCCAAAAAGGAGCAAAATATGGCAAAAAAAGTATGCTCAATGTTGGTTCTCGCGGCGCTTGCCGCGGGAGGGGTTTCCGCCAAAACGGATTTCGGCGTGAGCGCCGGAGTTGGCGGATTAATCGGCGGCGATTTCGGCGGCGGTTTTGAGTCTTCAGGAGGCACAATGAAAGTTGAAATGCCCTATTTCGGCGGCGGCGGTTTTGCCTTCCTTGACGTAACCTACGCTGAATTGTCCTTCGGCATTTCTGGCGGCGGCGGAAAGTTAAAAATGACGGCGAAATACTCCGGGCTTAGTGGAACCTATGAGGCTGACTGGTCAATCACCAACCTCAACATCGGCCTGCTGGGAAAATACCCAATTGCGATAAACGAACGGTTCACGGTTTTCCCGCTGCTGGGCATTGATTTTCTCGCCGCCCTTTCCGCAAAAGATGAAGATGGGAATGACCTCTTGGACGGCCTCAACGCCTTGGGAGGCTCCGATTACAAAGCCGGCGATCTGAGCGCCCTCTGGTTCAAACTCGGCGGAGGCGCTGATTTTTCCATCACGGAGAAATTCTATGCCCGGCTTGGTCTGCTGTACGGTTTACGACTGCCGAACAAGGTTGAAAAAGATATGGCCGACGACTACGACGGTGAAACCCTGCTTGGTCATGGCCTGAACGTCAAACTGGCGGTTGGCTACCGGTTCTTTTAAAGGGAAGGACAGGGGGCCGCGAACCCGCGGTTCGACGGCCCCCGTCTCCCTGCTTACGTCCCCGCTCCCTGAATCTTTGCCCAGGCGTCCTGCGGCCCAATGGCCTTGTTGAATACCGCTTTTCCGCGGCGCTATCCCGGCCTGAACGCCCCGGCCCCCCGCGGTTATAACCAGGGCGTTCTTGCCGGTTTCCAGGGAACGCCCTACGGCGGCGGCGCTATCGGGATCGAAGACGGTTGAGACGTTCCTGCCCCGTTCCACGGGATCGAAATACCCCAGGAGGGTTCTATCGCGGGCCGCGGCCGCGGCGTGGCCGGTCCCATAGGGGGCCACCGCCTCCACCGCCGATTGGATATCCCCGGTGTCCACGTCTATGCCCACAACCCCCAGCGCCGCGTTTGTTTCATCCACAATGGGCACCCGCACCCGGACAATCCAGACATCTTTCCCGTGGATGTTCCGCCGCAGGGGATTAGAAACCAGGTCGTCCAGGCTTAAGTCCCGCAGGGCCTCACCGGGATCGGCATAGGGAATCAAATCCAGCCGGCCCCGCCCCCGTTCCCGGGTCCAATGGGACTGGAAGCGCCCGTCCGCGCCGGCCCCCGGGGTTCCCGCGTATTCGGCGTCCATGCCGTCCAGTGCGTTGGGCTTCCAAACCGCGTATATCCCGGTAAAGCCGAAATTTTCATCCAGGACGCCCCGCATAATCTGATTGAAAAACAGCCGGCGCAGCGGGGGCTCCACGCTTTTATAACTGTTCATGATCTGGGCTATGCTTTTCGCGGCGTCCAGATAGCGCTGGCAGCGCCCTTCTATGGTCTTCGCGGTGGACTCCGCCAGGTTCAACATGCTTGCCGCCGCCGCTTCCCGCTGGAGCGCGGCGGCCTGGTACAGGATAAGCGCGGAAAGCAGGGCGAGAAACAGGGTTACCAGGCCCGCGTTAATAACCGTCAGTTTGAGTTTGAGTTTCACGGCCCGCCTCCCGCCCGGCCCGCCGCTTTGCCGGTTCTCCACCGCATAGAAAACCTCCTTCGTGTTAGGGCCGCCCCGCCGGGGGAAACCCCGGTATGCTTACAGCCTCTTATAGTACCACTCATTGAAAAATAAATCAGCAAGACAGCGGGCGGAGAACCGCCTGGGCGAGTTCAGGCAGCAGGACCGGCTTGGCCCAACCCTCCCTATCCGCCGCATCCTGGTAATAGTAAAAGGGGAAGGAAAACGCGCCGGAACCGTAAAAGGAGCGGCCCTGTCCGTTGTCCCAGGAAAACCAGGGGATAAAAAACGGGGTATAGCCCCCGCGTTTTTTTTCCAGTTCTACGGTTTGATGCAGCAGGAGGCCGAAATCAAAGGAAAAAACGGCCCTCCCCCCAGCAGCCGGGGCCGGGATCAGGCAAAGCAAAGGGCCCCCGTTAGGGTAAGAGCCGGCCTTTAGCCTGAAGAGCCTAGCAAGAAATCCTAGCGCCGCCAACCTGGGGGGGGGGGGGGGGGTAACTATTAGTGGTATGCGGCGCGTTCTTATTACTCATGGTGATGGCATCCTACTATAAAATAGGCGAACCGGTCAAGCAAAACAGGCGGGCGATTATTGACGGAAAAGCGCCGGAGCGGGATGATGGAACTATGCGTTGGACGCGGCGGCGGGCAGGAGAAGCCGACGGGGACGGGCGCCGCTTGATCAGAGCGCCAAAACAGGGCGGGGCCTTGCCGGAACGCGCTTTTCGAACCGGAAACGGCGTGGGCCGTACTTCTCTCCCCATCGCGCCGCGGCTTGCCGCGTTAAGGGCAAACCAAGCAATGAGCCAATCACGCCGGACTTCTCCGGCTTTGGGGGCCGCTTTATGGAGCGGCTCATTATAGATAAGCGTTGTGCGTACCATGCGCGTAACCAAGAAAAGGAGTATTGTAATGACGCGGAGCGTAACATGGGCCGGACTTGTTTTATCCGGCGTTCTAGTTTTGGCTTGCGGCGGCGCCCCGGCGCCCGCAACCCCGGCGGACACGCTGGACGCGGCGCCGGCAAACCCAGCCCCGGCGGTTCCGGCCAGCCCCTTTTATTCAGGAGAAGGCGGCAAGGGCATGAGCCTTGCCATTCTTGCGCCCAAAGCCACTGGCCTTGGGGAACAACAGGGCTACATCCCCGCGCTCGTGCAGGGGGAATTGGTCAGCAGCTTCTCCAGCTATTCCGCGCTGTCGGTAATGGACCGGGAAAATCTGGATACGGTCTACAGCGAACTGTTATCGGGCTATTATGACGACAATGACGGGGCGGGGCTTGATATGGGGCATATAAGGGCGACCGATTATCTGCTCGCCGGTACCATCACCAGAACAGCGGCGGGCTACACCCTGCAAATGCAAATCATCAAAACCGCCGATAAAATGACCGCGGCATCCTATTCGGGAACCTGCTCGTTTGCCGAACTGGACAACTTAACCGGCGTCCGCCGGGCCTCGCTGGAGCTGCTGGAAAAACTTGGCGTAAAGCCCACGGAACGCGCCCGGGCGGAGCTTGCGGCGGCGGCGGCGGCAAATCATGTCAACGCCCAGACCGCCCTGGCCCAGGGCATCGCGGCGCAGCGGCAAGGAACGGAAGTAGCGGCCCTGTCCTATTACTACCAGGCCGCCGCCTTTGACCCCTCCCTGCTGGAAGCGGCGAACCGCGCCTTGGTAATGACCGCCAATATTTCCAGCGGCAATATCGGAGCGGACGCGCGGAACGACATCCAATGGCGCAAGGACTGGATCGCCCGGCTTACCGAAACCGAGCGGTATTTTGACAATTTCTTCAAGACCTCCTCCCCGCCGCTGGAACTGCGCTACGAGGCCGCGCTGAACCAGGGAAAAATCAACTACCAAACCGAAACCATAAGTCTGAGCTTCGACGTGAATCTCTACGCGCCCCCAATCTGGTTTGCCTCGGTTGAACAGGCGCTGCGGGCGGTAACGGACGGCCTCAACGCGACCGGGAGGAGGCTGAATTGGGGGCTCGCGGACTGGCCGCAAACCCGCGTAAGCGGCCTCAATCCCTTCAAGGAGGGCGGCAAAGATTTTTCCGTGGCATTTGAGCTGGTGAATGAACAGAACCGGGTGATTGGAAGGCAGTCCGTAACCTTGAGCAAAAGCTGGCGTTTTGATTTTCAGCGGGGGGCGCGCCTTGCCTATGCGGTCAATACGGTAGCGCCGGTTACCTTCGGCGCCGTCAAGGCCGATGACCTAAGCGGCGCCCTGGCCGTCAGAATCGCCTCGGTGAACGGCGTTGATCCGCAAAGCGCGGCCCGGCAAAACAGCCTGAGCATAAGAACCGTACCGGGCGGTACTACTGACAATTTCAAAATTCGAGACGGAACGCTTGAAGGCTTTATTGATCAGGGCAAGTCTGGCCGGGCGCTGGTTATTCCCGATGCTGATAGTACGCTTACCGTTATTACCGCCATTGGGGATTCCGCGTTTCTAAGTAACCAATTGATCAGCCTTACCATCCCCAACAGCGTTACTTCCATCGGGGATTATGCATTTAATTACAACCAGTTGACCAGCCTTATCATCCCCAACAGCGTTACCGCCATCGGGAAGGAGGCGTTTGGTTACAACCGGTTGACCAGCGTTACCATCCCCAATAGCGTTACCGCCATCGGTATGGGGGCATTTAGCCGAAACCAGTTAACCAGCGTTACTATTGGGGCAAATGTCTCTTTTATGGGGTTCTGCTTCGACTCCACTTTTGATGCCTTCTACGACCAAAATAACAAAAAAGCGGGAACCTATACCCGCCAAAGAAGAAGCGTCCACGATCTCGGATGGTGGTCTTTTAGGCAGTAGACACCGGCGGGGGCGGAGCCCCCGCCGGTGTGGTTCCGCGTAGCGGAACCACTATAGAGTTTTGGGCAAAGCCCAAAACCCCGGCCCTCCGGTTATTTGGCGCTATACAACCTCCCCCCGCGCTATTTACCGCGCGCTCCCCCGTTTGAAGATCAAGGGACTCTCCCCTTCAGCCTGTTTATCCGTTGGGCGCGGCTCCGCGATAATGACATCCCCCTCCCGCACCATGCCCCCGATAATCGCCTTGGCCAGGGGGTTTTCCAGGTCCGCTTGTATGGCCCGCTTGAGGGGCCGGGCGCCGAAGAGGGGATCATAGCCCCGCTCGGCTAGAAATGTCTTGGCCTCAGCGGTCAGCCGCAGCTCTATCTTCCGTTCCGCCAGCCGTTCCGCCAGCCGCTTGATCTGGATATCCACGATCTTCCCGATTTCCCCCTTGCCCAAACGGTTGAAGATCACCGTCTCGTCAATACGGTTCAGGAATTCCGGGCGGAAGCGCTGTTTTAAAAGTTCCGACAAGGCGGCTTTCAGCTCCGCGGGAAGGGCGGAACGGGTATTGGCGGGCCCGCCCTCCTCCGCTTCCAGGATCAGGTCCGAGCCTAAGTTGCTGGTCATAATGATGATCACCTGCTTAAAGTCCACCGCCCGGCCCTGCCCGTCGGTGAGCCGCCCGTCGTCCAATATCTGGAGGAAGACATTGAACACCTCAGGATGGGCCTTTTCGATCTCATCAAAGAGTATCACGCTGTAGGGCCGCCGCCGCGCCGCCTCGGTAAGCTGCCCGCCCTGTTCATACCCCACATAGCCCGGGGGCGCGCCGATAAGCCGGCTTACCGAATGTTTCTCCCCGTACTCGCTCATGTCGATCCGGGTGAGGGCCTTTTCATCGTTGAATAGAAAGTCCGCCAGGGTTTTCGCCAATTCCGTCTTGCCTACCCCGGTGGGGCCCAAAAAGAGGAAGGACCCCAGGGGGCGGGCGGCGTCCGAAAGCCCCGCCTTGTTCCGCCGGATCGCGTCGGATACCGCCTCCACCGCGGACTCCTGCCCGACCACCCGTTGTTCCAGCGCCTTTTCGAGGTCCAGGTACTTTTGCATCTCCCCGCTGAGCATCTTGGAAAGGGGAATCCCGGTCCAGGCGGACACCACCGCCGCGATATCCTCCTCGCTCACCTCCTCCCGCAGCAGGGCCGGTACGCCCTGCCCCGCGGCGGCGCCCCGCTTCTCTTCCATCTGTCCGGTGAGCCGGGCAAGCCGCTTCTGGGCTTCCGGGATAAGGCCGTGCTTAACCTCCGCGGCCTTGGATAGATTCCCCTCCCGTTCATACCGGGCTTCCTCGATCTTCAGCTCCTCGATCTGCTGCTTGATCTCCCGGAGCTGCTGGATATCCTGCTTCTCCCCTTCCCACCGGGCGTTCATGGCGTTCCGTTCCGCGGAAAGGTCGGCGATTTCCTTCTCCAGTTTTCCCAGCCGTTCCTGGGAGGCGGGGTCCTCTTCCCGGGACAGGGCCTGCTTTTCAATGGCAAGCTGCAGGAGCTTCCGCTCCAGCTTGTCCAGTTCCGTGGGCCGGCTGTCCAGCTCCATCTTGAGCCGGCTGGCCGCTTCATCCACCAGATCGATGGCCTTGTCCGGGAGGAAGCGGCTGGTGATGTACCGGTCTGACAAGGCCGCCGCCGCCACCAGGGCCTCATCCTTGATCCGCACCCCGTGGTGTACCTCGTAGCGTTCCTGGAGGCCCCGCAGTATCGCTATGGTATCCTCCACCGAAGGCGCCGCGGTATAGACCTGCTGGAAACGCCGTTCCAGGGCCGCGTCCTTTTCAATGTGTTTCCGGTACTCATCCAGCGTGGTCGCCCCGATGCACCGCAGTTCCCCCCGGGCCAGGGCGGGTTTGAGGAGGTTGGAGGCGTCGGTGGCCCCCTCGGCGGCCCCGGCCCCTACCAGGGTATGGAGTTCGTCGATAAAGAGGATGATGCGCCCGCCGGAAGCCTGGACCTCGTGGATCACCGCCTTGAGGCGTTCCTCGAATTCCCCCCGGAACTTGGCCCCCGCCACCAGGGCCCCCAGGTCCAATGCCAGGAGTTTTTTCCCCTTGAGCCCCTCAGGCACGTCGCCCGCTACAATGCGCCGGGCAAGGCCCTCCACAATGGCGGTCTTCCCCACGCCGGGCTCCCCAATGAGCACCGGATTGTTCTTGGTGCGCCGGGACAGGACCTGCATACACCGGCGGATTTCCTCATCCCGGCCTATCACCGGGTCCAGCTTTTCCTGCCGGGCCAGGGCGGTCAGGTCCCGGCAGTATTTTTCCAGGACCTGGTACTTTTCCTCCGGGTTCTGATCCGTTACCCGGGTGTTTCCCCGCAGGTCCTTTAAGGCGCCCAGTATAGCGTTCTTGGTTATGCCCGCCTTTTTCAACAGCTCCGCGGCCTTACCCTCTCCCGCCGCGATAGCCAGAAGTATATGCTCGGCGGACATATATTCGTCCTTGAGGGACACCGCCTCCCCTTCGGCCTTAGCCAGTGTCTTGGAGGCGGCGGCGGAGAAGTAGAGCTGCGCCGCCTCGCCGTACAGCTTGGGGCCTTCCGCTGCCAGGGCTTCCGCGTCCCGGATGAGCCGTGCCCGGTCGCCCCCGATGCGCTCTATCAGGGGGGCCGCGATGCCGTCTTCCTGCCGGAGCAGCGCCAACAGTATATGTTCAACCTCTACCTGGGGGCGGTCCTCTTTTTGGGCGGCCGCCGCGGCGTCCCGCAATACCTCTTGGGCTTTAATGGTCAGCTTTTCATAATCCATACCTATAAGATAAAAAATGAGAAAAGCCCGGGGCAAGGGGAAGCCGCGGATGGGCAGGGATTAGCATAACTTATTTCCGTAAAAATACGCGCCGAACCGGAGGTTCCCAATCCGCGGGCTTGGTTAAACCGCCCCCGCGCGCCGGCCCTTCCCACGGGAAGCGCTGATTAAATTCAATGTATCAAAAGGGTCCACGGATTTTCACGGATTAGAAGGGGTTTTTGTTACCGGAAATCCGTGATAATCCGCGCAATCCGCGGACTGTGTTAAAAAATCCGAATAACTCAGCGGTTCCCTAGGCCCGGCGGCACAGTTCGCAGGCAAAGCGGATAACCCGCTTATAGTGTTCCGGGGTAAGCCGCTGGGCGCCGTCCTCCGGGCTGTTCAGCAGCCGCCAGGTTTCAGGGAAAAGCTCCCAGGAATGTTCCCCCTGGGCGTCCCGGCTCACCAGGGCGTTGGGAATATCCGGCTTGTTCCGCAACAGGGAGGCAAACTGGGCGGCCTCAACCGCGGGCAGCATGGTAATAGTTTGAGCGGCTATGCCGGCCCGTAAAAATCCCGCGTCGTCTGAAAAGGGGGTCGGGGCCAGCAGCACCCGGTCCATGTGGAGTTCCCGGGCGGTTTCCAGCGCCCGGTTCCGCAGCAGCCGCACCTGCCGCCGGGCCCTCAGGACCCCCGGGCGCGCCGCGTCCCGCATGAGGTAATCCGCGATGGTAGAAATAATCAAGGTATCCCCGGCGCCGCAGGCGTCAAAGATATAATAACGGCTCCCCCCAATCCCGCTGTTCTTCAAGGTCATCGCCAGGGTGTAAGAACCCTGGTCCCGTATGCCCTCCCCGTGGGCCAGCTCTTCCTTATCGGTAAAGATGATGAGCCACCGGCCCAACCCCTCCTGGCGCAGCCGGAGCGCGGTTTCAATAAGCTGAAAGACCGCCGCGCTGTTATCGTTCGCCCCGGGGCTTCCGGGAACCCGGTCGTAATGGGCCACCATAACAGTCCGGGGGGCGTATTGATTCCAATGGATACCCACCTCCCCGGGAGACAGAAATAAATGCCGGTTGCCGGCAATATTAGCGGGCCGGAAACTGAGCCGCAGTTCATTGAGTATCGAACAGAGGAAACGGAACCGGTCAACCCCAGGGGCAATGAATTCGGCAAATCGATGGTAGGGCGCTTCCGGCATAGTTCCCTGGGGTTCCCGCATGGCCGCTTATAGTTTGACCGCGTGAAAGGATAGAGCGGGGCGTACCAGGGAGTCCTGCGCCTGGACAAGCAGCATTTCCCGGCTTTTCGCCATAAACGTCGCTTCCATAATCCCATACACCGCGCCCGCCGTGCGTTCCAGGGCCTCCTGGATATTGGCGCTTTCCAAATACCGGGAGAGGAATACCGCGGCGGTAAGGTCCCCGGAACCCGCCATAACCGTCTCAAAGGGAAATTCCGGCGTGCGTATCCGGTAGACCGAATCCCCGTTGGAGGCGAGCATATCAATATGCCGCTTGGGCGCCTGGTCTTCGATAAAACTCGTTACCAGCAACGCCCGCGGCCCCATGTCATGCAGCCGCTCAAGCGCCCGCAGGGCTTCCGGCAGGCTGGAGGTATTAAGGCCCGTAAGGGCCTCAAGCTCAAACTGATTGGGGGTGAGTATGTCCGCCTGGGGGACCACCTGGGTCTTAAACATCTCCAGTATGCCCTCCTTCACGTAGAACCCCCGGCCCGTGTCGCCCATGACCGGATCGCAGCAATACACCGCCCGGGGGGAAAGGCTTTTTACCTGGCGGACCGCTTGGACCACCGTAAGCCCCACCTCCGGGTCCCCCATATACCCGGACAGGACCGCCTCGCAGTTCCCCAAAACCCCCCGGTCCGCTAGGCCCGCCACCAGCTCCGAGGCCAGACTGGACCCCAGGACTGATCCCCGCCAAGCGCCGTAACCGGTATGGTTGGAAAATTCCACCGTATTAACCGCCCAAACTTCCCGGCCCAAGCGCTGGAGCGGAAAAACCGCCGCCGTATTGCCCGCATAGCCGTATACCACATGGGATTGTATTGATAAGATCGCCATTCCTTTACCTTCCTTCTTTGATGATCACAGGGCGGGCTTGAACAGCCGGTTAAGCAGGCGCGCGGCCTTGGGGAAGAAAAACCCCTTGGCTTTTCCATACTTAACACAAAAATCCCTGACCGCGTCGGCTATGGCATAATGAACCCCATATTTTCGTTTGAGTATATCCCAATGTTTTACCATCCATACATAGAGATCCCCCGCGGTCCTCCCAGGAAATTGGGTGGAGAGTTTTTCGCCCTTGATAATTTGAATAATCGGAGTATAGACCTTATGATACCAGGATATCAAGGCTTGATCAAAGGGCAGCTCCTCTTGGAACTGTTCGTTAAGGTAATACTTATGCACCAGGATATGGTTGTACAGTACATCATACTGGCCGGGACGGCTGAAATCCAAGTTCTGGTCCCCGGTCAGGCTCCCCAGGGCGGTTTTTTCATAGAAGAGCTTTTTTTCAAAGCGGACCACCGCTTCCCGGAGCGTATTGGCGGACATCCCCGGGCTCAGGGCAATCTCGCTGGACAGGCTGGTTACCTCCGCGTCGATATATTCAGCCCCCTGGGAGCCCATCACGGAAACCCGGTGGTTGCCGTCCCGGACAAAATAGACCCCCCCGATTTCATAGAGCTGTATCGGGGGCAGGGCAATGTCGCCGAGCCGGGCCTCGTCAATCCGTTCCCACCGTTCCCGGAGATGATTCGATCTGGGCAGGAAGTATTTGGTAAAATCCTGGTACCGGCCCTCGCTTCCCACGATCAATTTGATCGGGACCATGCGCATACCCCGGTAGGTTTCGCTCTTGGGTTTCAGTATATCCTTTACCTCATGCAAGGACAGGAGCCTGTCCGTACCGGTATGGAGAAAATGCTGTATCCTGCTGAGCGCCGCCTTCCACCGGGCCCGGGAAAAATTCTCCGCCGCCTGGAGCTTATGCCGCCCGTTCATGGAAGCGCCTCGCAGTCGAGGACATAGTGGCTATAGGCGTTGAGGACCAGGGTTTGCTGATATTGGGTTGCCCGTCCGGCGGAACGGTCGTACAGGTGGATATGGCCGTGGATGAGGTATTTGGGTTTAAAGAGCCGCATAAACCGGAGGAATGCCTCAAAGCCCCGGTGGCACCGGTCGTTTTTATCATGGATTCCCAGGGGCGCCGCGTGGGTCAAGAGTATATCCACAAACCGCCCCCGGAAAATCCGGTTAAACAGCATGGCCGGGAGGAGCTTGAGTATCTCCCGGTACATGCTTCCATTGGTATATTGGTTTGCTCCATTATTATACAGCATGGACCCTCCCAGCCCCGCGATAATCAGCCCCCCCTCCCGGCAAATCCGGGAACCAATATGCGCGGCCCCTATCCCCTTAAACTCCCGGGCGGCGGGCTGGAAGGGGCCGTTTCGTTTATAGCCGGCATAGCCCTTTAGATCATGATTCCCAAATACAAAATACAGCGGCTTATTAATAGAAGAAACAATAAAATCTAAATAATCCAAGGGCAGGTCCCCCGCGCAAAGAACCAAATCCACATCCCCGAACCGGTCTTTAATGGAATTTGAATACACCAGGGGATCGATTTGATCCGAAACGCATAAAATTTTCATATAAGGGGGGCGTCAAAAAAAATCATCGGAATGGTGTGTAGTATTTTCTCTCATGATACGTTAATTATAGTAGATTAACTAGTATATTGAATTCTGTCAAATGCTTCAAACAAGGGGATGCCGTATGAGCCGGGGAAGGGCGCTGACTGTATGCGTATTTTTTTTCTTAGGGAGCTGGGCTTTTACCCAGACTGCTTTTTCCAAGGGGGAACGATTTTTTGTCGATAATAAACCCAAGGAAGCGCTGCCCTTTCTGGAAGCCGCGGCGGCGGAAGAGCCGGATAATACCGCGGCGTTTCTCTATCTGGGCATTGTGTATTTACAACTTGAGCAGTACGACGCGGCCATTGCCGTTTATTCGCAAATACTTCCAAAGGGAGGGGATGAGGCCGTTGCTATCGCGTACAATTTGGGCAATGCGTATTACAGTAAGGGAGCGTATACCGAGGCGGATCAGTACTATTCCCAGGCCATTGAGCTTGATCCCGCCTATAGTTCGGCCTATCTGAACCGGGCCAATACGAAGATCGGATTGGGGTATACCCGGGAAGCTATAGCGGATTATCAGCAATACCTTGCCTTAGCCCCCCAATCCCCCAAGCGGCCCAGGATTGAGCGGCTTATCGCCTTTATTAAGGCGGAAATAGCGGCGGATGAACGGCGGCGCGCGGTTGTTGAGGCGCAAGCCCAGGCCGCGGCGGAAGCCCAGGCTTCAGCGGCGGAAGCTAAGGCGGCGGCTGCGGCGGCTCAGGCGGCGGCGGCGGCCGCCCAGGCGGCGGTAGCGGCGCAGCAGGCGTTGGCGGCCCAAGCGGAAATTGAGCGCCAAACAGCGGCCCGGCAGTCAGCGGGAGGGCAGGCCGGCGGACCAGGCGGCCAGACAACGCCAGACCCAGCAGCCCAGACCGCGGCGGGAAGCCAAGCCGGCGTCCAAGGGCAAACGGATACGGCAAGCCGTCCGGCGGCGGGACGCCAAACAGAGGACCGGGGAGCGGCGGACGCGGAAACTAAAACCGCCGCGGCGGTAAAAGCTGAACAAGCCCGGCAAACGGCTGAAACCCAACGGCAGCAACAGCAGGCCCGGCAAGCGGAGGCTCAACGGCAAGCGGAAATACGGGCGGAGCAAACCCGGCAAGCGACCGCGGCCCGGCAAGCCGCGGCTGTCCAGCGGCGGGAACAAGAGGGCCGGGAAGCGGAAACTAAGCGGCAGACGGAAACAGCCCGCCAGGCGGCGGAAGCGGAACGGCGCCGCAAGCTCGTGGAGGATGTGGCTTCATCACTCCAAGCCGCGGCGGCGGAATTTACCGGACTTTCCGCGGGAAGCGATACCGTTCAGACTTATGATAATGAGTTTGAGCTAAAATAGGGAGACGTTATTGTGGGACTTGGAACAGGCGCGGCAGTATCCGTAATGCTGTTAGTAGGGACGATAATTTTTTTTCATAACCAGGAAAAAACCCCGCCCGGAAACACCGGTCAAGGGGCGGCTCAAACCTTGGAATTAGCCCGGCAATATGATAAAGCGGGGGAACAGGACAGGGCATTAGGACTCCTAGAGGGATACCTCCTCGCTAACCCTGCGGATACCGAAGCCCAGGCGCTCCGGGATTCCATAACCCAAGACCGGCAGCCCCCAAAAGGGAAGAACCAGACCGCATCCCGGAAACCCGCTAGTTCCAAACCAGCTAAAACACCGGTTCTTGCCGCCCAGACAGGGCAAGGCAAGACCCAAGACAAACAACGGCAAACGAACCCGCGCCAACGTCAACCAGAACAGCGCCGTCAGAACATAGAGCGGCGGCAAACGGAAACCGCCGGTAACGAGGCCGCTAAGAAAAAAGCGCAGGAAGCCGAACTGGCCCGTAAAGCCGCCAACGACGAGGCCGCCAAGAAAAAAGCCCAGGAAGCAGAATTAGCCCGCAAGGCCGTCAACGATGAGGCCGCCAAGAAAAAGGTCCAGGAAGCCGAACTGGCCCGCAAAGCCGCCGCGGACGAGGCCGCCAAGAAAAAGGCCGAAGCAGAACTGGCCCGCAAGGCCGCCGCCGATGAGGCGGACGAGAAAAAAGCCCTGGAATTCCAGAACCGGATACAGGCCATTAATGAACTGGTAAATAAGGGGAAAACCGCCTTGGCCAAGGGGGACTTCCCCGGCGCGGACGCCGCTTTTCGAGAAGCCCTCAGCGGCATACCCGCGGGGGAGTCCCAATTTGAGGCTCAGAAACTGGCGGATATGGGGGACGCTTATTACGAAGCGGGCGTACCAGGAGCCGGAACCCCTGAAGGCTCCCGGTCTATAACCCAAGCGAGAGACTATGCCCGCCGTTCTATCCAACGGGACCCTGCCCAGGCATTGCCCCATTATACCCTGGGAAAAATCAACCGGGATTCCCAGCAATACGATGCGGCTGTTAAAGAATTTACCGAGGCGGCCCGGTTGGACACGGGGAATTATCTATACTCCTATGAACTGGGCCGCGCTTACTTTATTGCCCAGAAATATCCTGAAGCCGCCAATTGCTTTCAGGAGGCGATTCGCTTGAACCCCGGGTATGAACTTGCCTGGTATAACCTGGGCGGCACATACCGGAACCTTAACCGGCAAGACGACGCCCTGGCGGCCTATAGGCGGGCTATTCAGCTCCAGCCCAAAGACGCGGAAGCCCACCGGGAGATAGGCCGTATCCTGGCGGCCAAGGGCGATACCCGGGGCGCGATAGACGCCTATGGAAAAAGCCTGCAATATGCTCCCGGTGATACCGCGTCCCTCCGGGAACTAGGGGTGATCCAGAGCGCTTTGAATAATTACGCCGCCGCGGAGAACTCCTTTAACCGGGCCCTTGCCGTTGATTCCAGCGACGCTCAAACCAACTACAATATGGCGGTGATAAAGCTCTCCTTAAAGAAGAACGCCGAAGCCCTGGGGTACGCAAAAAAGGCCGCGGACGCCGTGCCTTCCAACGCGGTTTACAATTATGAATTGGGGCTTGCGTATGAAACCAACGGCGAGTTAGACCCGGCCATTGCCGCCTATACCAAGGCGGTTTCCCTGGCCCCCCAGTACGCGCTCCCCCGGATTAACCTGGGCCGTATGTATCTGGAAACCAACGCCCCCGACCGGGCCTTGCCGGTACTCCTGGAGGCTTATAACCTGGAACCCGGTTCCTTTGAAGTTAATAACAACCTGGGCGCCCTGTATACCCAACAAAAGAATTGGGCCAAGAGCATGGCCTACTATGAAAAAGCCCTGGCCTTGGACGCCAAGAACGCCACCGTCCACCTCAATCTTGCCCGGACCTATGTAGGGGCCGGGGACTTCGGCAAAGCCCGGGATATCTACCAAAAATTAATCCGCTTGGCGCCGGACAACTGGGACGCCCTTTTTGAACTGGGGAAGGCCTGCGTCAGCCTGGGGGATGCCAAGGCCGCGAAGCAGTATCTGGGAGACCTGGTAAAACGAAACCCCAAGTATCCCGGCAAGATCGAAGCCGATAGGATACTGGAAGCCCTATGAGCGACCGCTTGGAACCTCCGGCGGACGCCGGGGCGCCGCCGGAGCGCGGCATCCCCCAGCGGCCCATACAGAACTATGTGCTAGGCGCTATCCTGGTCATTCTCGTTGTTATGGTATGCCGTCTTTTCGCGCCCTTTTTTACCGTCCTGCTCTGGTCCATACTCCTGTATACCCTAATCGGACCCTTACATCACCGGATAACCAAAAACATGAACCTCAGTTCCCCATCCGGCATCTTGGTGAAGAACATCCTGGCGGCGTTTTTTTCCCTGGGGACCATCATTCTCATCCTCGTCCCCCTTTCCTTTATGATCTCCCAGTTTTTCCGGCAAATTATGGGGCTCATCAAAACAACCCGGGACTACCTCAACGGCAATCCCGGCATAGTCCACAACAGCCTTGAATACGCGGCGGCCCTCATTACGGACCTAACCGGCGGCCTGGTGGAGATCAACCCCGAGGAAATCCAGCGGCGCATCATCCAGCTGTTAAGCGCCGGCCTCCAGTCATTGCTGTTCTTGAGCCGGACCGTGGCCCAGGATGTGGGTTCCTTCGCGGTGGGCATACTGTTTATGCTCTTCAGCCTGTTTTTCTTCTATATGGACGGGGCCTATCTTGCCCGGCTTGCCATGAACAGCATACCCATTCGGAAGGAATACATGGCCGCCCTGGCAGGGAAATTTAAAGAGATAACCCGGAACCTCTTCTTTGGCTACATCATTGTGGCCCTCATGCAGGCGGCGGTTGCGTATATCATTTTTTCCCTCTTCCGGGTAGAAGGAAGCCTGGTATTCGCGGGGCTGGTACTGCTCTGTTCCTTTGTGCCCATGCTGGGGGCCGGGCTTGTTTGGATTCCCCTGGGCCTGATTCGCATTTTGAACGGCAGCCTCTTCGGGGGCGCGCTCTTCCTCGTGGTATCGGGTTTTTTTATTTCCATCCTGGATAATGTTGTCCGCCCCCTCTTTCTCCAAAACCGCATCCAGCTCCACCCCCTGATCATATTTTTTTCCATCCTCGGCGGCATAATCGCCTTCGGCTTTAACGGCTTAATTTTAGGCCCCATCGTGGTGATCTTCTTCCTGACCGTCTTGGACATGTTCCTCTCGGAGTATAATATACCCACAGAAGGCCGCTGATTACCGGATAACCAGCGGCGCCCAGCCCCAGTTGAAACAGCCGCGTTGTATAACGCAATTTAAGAGGAGCCCCGTATGCAAGCCATAATCACGGTAGTGGGAAGCGATAAGATCGGCATTATCGCCAAGGTAAGCGCTTTTTTGGCGGACCGGAATATCAATATCGAGGACATAAGCCAAACCGTCTTGTCGGGAAATTTTGTGATGATGATGATGGTCGATCTTTCCAAGGGCGCGAAACCCCTGGAGGAGATAAAACAGGAGCTTTCCCAATTGGGAACGGCGATGCAGGTATCTATCAGCGTGATGCATGAACAGGTATTCAGCGCCATGCACCGTATCTAAGGAAGCGGTGATTAATCCAATCGAAGATGCGGACTATAGTCCGAAATCATCACTTCTTACCCGCATTTACGCAATGAAATGAGCAAATGCATCGAACCAAAGGTTTGAGGGAACCGCTGATTGCGGACCGGAGGTCCGGCGTTAATCAGCGGTTCCCTCAGGAAGGGCCGCTTGCCTCCCAGAGGCGGTACGCAGCCCTTCCTGAAACCGGACAGAGGAAACCAAAAAGGAAGAACCCATGATTTTTACGCCCTTTGAAATACAAGAAACCGTGGATATGATCCTGCGGTACAAGCTGGATATCCGGGCCATTACCCTGGGCGTATCCCTCCTGGACTGCGTTACCGCTTCAGGGGGGGAAACCCGCCGGCGTATACGGGATAAACTGCTGCGGACCGCCGGGTCTCTGGTAAAGACCGGACGGGACATCGAGGTGGAATACGGCATTCCCATCATCAATAAACGGCTGGCCGTAACCCCCATAAGCCTCATCGCCGGGGCCGCCGGGGAGGAGGACTATACCCCCTATGCCCATGTCCTGGATGAGGCAGCCCGGGACCTGGGCGTTGATTTTGTGGGGGGCTTCTCCGCCCTGGTCCAGAAGGGTTGTTCCCAAAGCGACGAGCGGCTGATACAGTCCATCCCTGACGCCCTGGCCGCTACGGAACGGGTATGCGCCTCGGTGAATGTGGCAAGCACGAAGAGCGGCATCAACATGGACGCGGTCCGCCAAATGGGAGCCGCGGTTAAGGCCGCCGCGGAAGCCACCGCGGACCGGAACGGCCTGGGGTGCGCCAAACTGGTGGTGTTCTGCAACGCCCCGGAGGACAACCCCTTTATGGCCGGCGCTTTCCACGGGCCTGGGGAAGGGGAAAGTTGTTTGAACGTGGGGGTGTCCGGCCCTGGGGTGATCAAGTCGGCGCTGGATTCCCATGGGGACGCCGGCTTTGATGAACTGGCGGACATCATCAAGAAGACCGCCTTTAAGATAACCCGCATGGGGCAGTTGGTGGGCATGGAAGCGGCGAAACGGCTGGGCCTTCCCTTCGGCATCCTGGACCTCTCCCTGGCCCCGACGCCGGCGGTGGGCGATTCGGTGGCCCGGATTCTGGAAACCATGGGCCTGGAAGCCGCGGGCGCCCATGGAACCACCGCCGCCCTCGCCATGCTGACCGATATGGTCAAAAAGGGGGGCGTCATGGCATCCACCCATGTGGGCGGCTTTTCCGGGGCCTTTATTCCGGTATCCGAAGACGAGGGCATGGTTGCCGCGGTACGCGCCGGTTCTATCAGCCTGGACAAACTTGAGGCCATGACCAGCGTCTGTTCCGTGGGGCTCGATATGATCCCCCTGCCCGGAGACACCAGCGCCGTTACCATCGCGGCAATCATCGCCGATGAAATGGCCATCGGCATGGTAAATAACAAGACCACCGCGGTCCGGCTCATCCCCGTGCCGGGCAAAAAGGCCGGAGACTGGGCGGAATTCGGCGGCCTTCTGGGGGGCGCGCCCATCATGGCGGTCAACCCCGCGGGGAGCGGCGGGTTTATCGCCCGGGGCGGGCGGATTCCCGCGCCCATACATAGTTTCAGGAATTAGCGGTCCATGGTTGTCTCGATGATCCAGATGATTTTTGAAATCCCCGATGTGGCAAGTATTAAGGATAAGCGCCGGATTATCCGGTCCATCAAGGATAAACTACAGCGCCGCTTTCGCCTGAGCGCCGCGGAGGTGGACCTCCAGAATTCCTTGACCTTTGCCCAAATCGGGGGGGCGCTGGTTTCCAATTCCCGGGATTTCGGGGAAGGGGTGCTTAACAAGGCTTTCAAAATGATAGAAGATGAAATGCCTATTCGCATTCAGGATATGCGCATCTATTCGGAGGAATTTTGAAGTATGGCGTTAAGGCATTCACTCATCATGGGAGCCCTGTTAAGCGGCCTCCTGTGTTCCTGTATCGGCGTCGGCGCGAACATTACCCTGCGCCAGGACGGCTCTGGAACCATTCTTTTGGAGTACCGGATTGCCCGGGAACTTGAATCCCTGGGCAAACTGGACGGCAATGAACAATGGCTCCCCGTGCCGGTGGGGAGAGCGGATTTAGAGCGGACCGTCGCCCGGATTCCGGGTTTAACCATGCAATCCTTCCAATCCCGGAACCAGAAAAAGGACATCCATATCAGGACGCTCCTTGCCTTCGCCGATCCCCAAGCCCTCTGCGCGTTCTTGGACGCCGCCGGCCAAGGGGCGGCCCTGATTCAAACCCCGGGGCAGCGCCGCCTTTCCCTGACCCTGGGCGCCAAACAGGAGCCTCTGGACCAGGACTTAGCCGGACTGCTTACCCAGGCGCTGGAGGGCTATACCTGGGACCTTACGCTCTCCCTGCCGGCGGAGGGGGAATTCCTCGTCCTCGGCCCGGAGGGGCAAAAACCGGTCTCCCAATGGGTACGCCTGGGAAGCGGCAGGGCCGCCTATTCGGCCCCCATGGGAGCGCTCTTAAACGCGGTAGAACCAATACGCCTGGAAGCGCGCTGGACCCCCTAGGAGTTTGTGGCGCTTTGCGCCATCCAACCCCAGAAAACGCGCAAAAGCGCGTTTTTTACCCTGCAAACTCCCCAAAGGAGCCCATAAATCGGGATTTTTGCGGCTACTTTGACGC
>JAITHL010000046.1 GCA_031279975.1 Treponema sp.
CTTTTTGAAGCTCGCCTGGGGGACATAGAAGCCCGTAAAGCCCAGAAAAGGCAGGACGCCCAGGGCCTCAAGGAAAAGCTGGAGAGTCTTAATCTGGAGATATCCATGCCCGCGGGACCCAACGGCAGGCTTTACGGCGCCGTTACAAGCCAGACCGTTTCGGACGAACTTGCCAAACAGGGTTATCCTATCGAACGGAAACGGATAGACCTGGCCGGGACAGGCTTTTAGATCGTGGGCAAGTACAAGGCAGTCATAAAGCTCTATGAAAGCGCCGCCGCGGAAATTACCCTTACGATTCTGGGGCAGGAAATAAGGACCGAGACTAGAAGCAATCCCGCCCGGCCTCCCCGCAGATCCCGTAGGGAAGAGGAAAACAAAGCCCCTGTGGAGACGGCGGTGGAAGCCGGGGAAACTCCCGTCGAAGCGGCCGGTCCCGATGTTTCGGAAACCCTCCCCAAAGCGGACGAATAGCGCGTATAGGAGAACTAGGAGCCTGTGGCACTTGTAGAATTTGCGCTTTTTAAGCGCAAAATTCTACGATTTTCGGGCATCCTTAGGGAGTTTGCAGGGTAAAAAACGCGCTTTTGCGCGTTTTTGAGGTTGGATAGCGCAAAGCGCCACAAACTCCTAGGCTTCCGCATTCAGCGAAAAGGCGGTCCGGCAGATCGTTTTATACAGGCAGCCGTTGCAGGCTCTGAGGTCCCGCCGGGGCATAAGGAAGTTCATGGACCCGGCGGCCCGGCCAAAGGCGGCAATGTAACCGTCCAGGGCGTCCAGGGTCGGCTGAAAGTCCTCCCGTGATACGCCCTTGCCCCCCCCCAGCACCTCGGTAACATTGGATTTTTCATCCTTGCTGATGCTCATAAAAAAGGCCCCTCCGGCCCGGTTGGTTCCGTCCCCCTGGGCTTCAAAGAGCTTAACATACATGGGCATCTGAAAATCCCGCAGGGGCTTTTCTTCGGTCTCCATGCTGCCGGCCTTGGACGGCATGGCATTGGTTTTATAATCGATGATCACCGCTTCCCCCTGGGGTGAGCGGGAAAGCCGGTCAAGCCGTCCCACCAGCAGCATATCCCCCTGGATTGCTTTTGCTTCCCATTCCAAGGCCGCGATTTGGTAGCCAGGAAAGCGGCGGCCTTCGGCGTTCACCAGGGCCCGCAGTTTTTTCATCATCGCCGCTGCCTGGGATTCAAGCAGGGGTTTTGCCAGAGGCCCCTGGAAGGGATAAAAATGGGCGGCCCCGTCTAGGGTATATTCCCTAATCCAGGCATGGTAGCGGGGGATATGGGCGGCGGTGAATTGGCCGTCCTCCTCCTGTATCCGGGTAAACAGGTTTTTTAAGATAAGATGATAGAGATTGCCCATAAAGGCGTCGTCCAAAAGCCGCGCTTCCAGGGAAAAAACCGCCAGGCCGAAGACCTTCTGAAACAGCCAGCGGGTGCGGCAGGTATAGAACAAGGTCAGGTCTGTGGCGGAAACCTTGAGGTATTCCCGCTCCCATTGCAGCCGGTAAAGCTGTTCCCAAACCAGGGAGCGGGCCGGGCCCTGGGCGGGGAAGGGATCGGCGAGCAGGTTGAACCGGCGTTCCGGCCCCAGGAGGGACTGCCAGCGATCAAAGCCCCCGGCTTGGAGGGGGAAGAGCCTATCGGGGAAGGGCCCCCTGCCGGCCCACCAGTTCCGCTCCTGAACAAAGGGGTCCGACGCTCCGGACTTGCCGGGCAGCATGTTTTCACCGGGCTTGGCGCCGGCAAAGAAATAGCTATGGGGAATGGTCCAGCCGGTAAAGGCTTCCTCCGCCGCGCTTATCCAGGTATAGGGGGCAAATCCCTCTGGAAGCGCTGAAGTTGCGGCCGCAGCCTCCGGCGTATAGGGGTTTAGCCGGTAGAGGCGGAAAAAGTCCCCCGATGCGTCTTGATCCGCAAGCCCAAAACGGTTCCGTTTATCCTGCCGGAGAAAGCGCAGGGGCTGATAGAGCACCGTAGCCGCCCGCTGGCTCGCGTTGAGGACCAGATGGGCCCGGAAGGGCGCCGACGCCGCGACCCGGTAGGGGAAGACATTCACCCCCCCCTGGGTTTGCTGGGGCACGTACTGCTTTTCCCGCAGTACGGTAAGGTAAAAGTCAAAGGGCCTGGGGGGAAGTATCTCCGTGTATGCCTCCTCCAGCCGCATCAGGGCGGAAAGTTCCTCGACGCACCGGGCCAGTACCGCGTTCCCCTCCGCGGAAATACGGTCCATGGCCAGAAATTCCTTAAACGTCCTGGGCGCTCTGAGGGTTCCGCTGTTTTTTTCCTCCATGGCCCCCCGGAAGGCAAAATACTGATTCCGCAGGCTGGTAAAACTCTTGGCCTCCGTCATGGAACGCAGGGCCTTTTTCAGCCCCTTATAATATTGGCAGAGGGTTTCATCCTGGGGGCTGCGGGCAAAGGCTTCAAGCCACACATCCACCGGCCTGCCCTGACGGTCATGGTAGCCGGACACGCAGTTATGCCGGATGCCGAAGAGTATCAGTTCCCGGTTGAGGTTCCCATAGCGCCAGGGGATATGGGCGTTGAGGAGCAGCGATTTGAGGGCGGAAAAGGAAAAGTTTTCCCCCGCGCAGGCTTGGATAAGGGCGAAGAGCCCGCCGGTTTCATGTTCCGCCAAGGGACGGCCGTAGCGTTTGCGGACCGGCAGGTGGTAGAGGGCGAGTTCCCGCAGCAGATAGGGCTCCAGTATGGGGAGGTCTGGAACGCTCAGGGCCATCTCTTCATAGGGAATCCGCGCTTCTTCATGGAGCCGCCGGATTTCCAAGACCGCGGCCCGGATTTCCTCCCGTGAATTGGGGAAGCGGTAGAGCAGTTCCGGTTCTTCCGGCGTTTCAATGGGGATGATCTGAATTATCGCGGACTCGGCCTCAAGGGTTGCCGCATACTCGGCGTAATCCTCCACCGCCTCGGGGAAAAAGATAAAATACCGGTGGTCCCTATCCTTGAGGGGCGGATTTTCCCAGGAGGGCTCAAAGAGCCGGCGCCGGTCCAGGAATTCCCGGTATTCCCGTTCCAAAAGCAGAAAGTCCCGGTCCTCATCGTCAGGGCTCTGGGGAAAGGCTTCCTGCCGTTTCCGCAGGAGCCGCAAAGAGGGCAGTATGGCCGCCAGTTGATCCCCAAAGACCGCGCCCTCCTGGGCGTGTTCAACGGGGATGATGGACCGGAAGGGCAGCGTATCAGCGCCGGTTCCTCCCCCCGCTTGAACCGCCTGGGCGTTGCGGCGGATCAGGTCCAGGGTAAAGAGCCTGCGGATAACCTTGGATATTGGTTCCCGGTCCTGCACATCGGCCCGGATGATTGCTTCCTTAAACCGGTCCCAGGCAAGGAAGCGGCTCCGGGCAAGGGAACGAATCCCGGTGATACGGCATATCTTCTCAGACCAGGCGGACGCGGCGGCCTCGGAGGGAAAGACAAAGCGGCTTTCCGGGCGGGGGATTTCCCGGTTCAGAATCGTGATAATACGATTCATCGCCTACCACCCCATAATCCGCAGCCGGTAGGCCCTGCCGATCCGCGATAAGGTTTCTGGTATCGCTTCCCCCTCCTGGGCCTGGCTATGCAGGTCCATGGTAAACTGGTTCATGGAAAAATGGCGGTACAAAAAGACTTCCTCCCGGCCCGCATCCCAGGACTGATACCGCTCCTTGAGGGCTTCCCAATAGGCCGCAAAGATTCCCTTGGTTTTCAGCTCCGAATACCCGGTGATCCACACCCGCAAGGGACCGAGGGCTTGATGCAATTCCACGAGCAGCCCCGCCATGGCCCGCTGAGATGCTTGCAGCCCCTCGGCAAAGGCCGGCCCTCCCATACGGCAGAGTTCCCGGAGGTCCGCCGTCCGGGGGGTATGGATGGGGGTCTTATTCAGGATAAGGACTTCCCGGCGGAAGTCTATTCCCAGGCTGTCCCGGAAAAACTTTTCCGCCAGCTTGCCCGAAGGCCCGGCCAGGTAGCGTTGTATTTCCGCCCGCTGTTCTTGCCGGCCCGGATTATCCGCCGCCAGGATGAGTTTAATGGTATCCCCGGCCTCCACCGCATCCAGCGCCCGGTTAAACACCACCGGCGTTTCCACCGGGTATGCCGAAGCGTCCCGGCGGTCTACCAGTTCCTGCTGCCGTTCTTGCAGGCCCGGCAGGTCCCGGAGCAGCTGTTTGGTGAGTTCCCGGAACCGGTCCCGGGCCGCGCTAAAACAATGCCATGCCTTCTGGTTCATGGGGCTAGTATAGCATAGGGGCCAGCGATCATGAACAGCCGGAGCGATCCGTATAGCTTGCCGGGGGCAAGGCTGATTAACGCCGGACCGGAGGTCCGCAATCAGCCTTGCCCTTAAACCCCTGTTCGCGGCGTTTGCCCATTTCATTACGCAAATGCGGGTAAGAGGCGCTGATTTCGGACTATAGTCCGCATCCCCGATTGGATTCGGACCGAAGGTCCGCAAACAGGGCTTCCCTAGGGCAACGCTGATTAAATCAAGTTTTTAAAAATAGCCCGCGGATTGCGCTGATTACCGGTAACAAAATCTGTGAAAATCAGTGCTAATCCGCGTTAATCCGCGGTCTCTTT
>JAITHL010000093.1 GCA_031279975.1 Treponema sp.
GACCGGGTCCCATTTTTTAAAAGATTCGGTTTCTTTATACCCGGCAAGGTCGCCGAAAAGTTCAATGTATTGCGATAATTCGGCAAGGGTGAATTGATAGCGTTTGCCGTCCTCCAGCAGGTTGTAATAATGAAAGTTGGCAAAATCGCATATCAGTATCGCCTTGGGAAAATCCTTTTCGTCTAACGCGAGGGCGTATTTTTTCGCCTGCTCGTAGGCTTTCTCGAGGCGAGCTTGCTCGCCCGTCTTTCCGGGGCTTTTCATTTCGATAAGGATGTGGCCGGGCCAAAAGCAGTCGATGTAGCCGGAAGCGCCGCCTTCACCGCCGAACAGCCCCGGCTGGCGGTCTTTGTAAAGCCTGACCTTTTCCTCAAAAATGGCTACTTTTTTCCGGTCCACACCGAAGATGTTGAAAAAATCTATCTGAAAGGTCTGCGCGTCCGCCTCCTCCCGCGCGGAAGCGGCTTTGCCGATCCAGCCGTTGACAAAGGCGGCAGCTCTGGTTTTTATTTCGTTCCACGAGAGAGGCATGGCGCATTATAACAAATAGCGGGAATTTAGACTATTCCTTGGTCTGGGTCTGCCCCGCAGTACCAGCGCGCCCGAAATTCACCTGACGCGGTTTGGTTCATGGCAAAGGCTATCACTGCCCCCGGGGCCAATGCCCCGCCTAGGGCAACACTGATTGCGTACCCCAGGGTACGGCCCCTACGGGCGCTGCGCGGCAGCCCCCGTAGGGGGCTTTCGGCCCCCCGGTCCCCCCTTAACCCAGTATTTGCCATTCCGCACTCTCCAGCGAAGGCATAAACCGCCTTCGGCAGGGCATCAAAAATAAGGCGTTTGCCTTGGCCGCTTACCGCTTCATAAGGTCCGGCACGGCCTTCCCCTCGGCGCGGAAGGAAGCGGCCTTTGCGCTCCCGTCAATGCGTCCGCCACGGAAGAGGCTGATATCCGGCGCGGCGAATTGTTCCTGGGCGTCAAACCATGCGAGGGCCTCCTCCAGCAGGGCCGCGGCATCCGCATGGGCATCCAGGAGTATGAGGGCCAGGCCCCGCGTTCCGGCCTGCCCCAGGAACCAGGCCGCGTGATCCGCGTGGCGGTCCGGTATGAGCGCCGGTATCGTATCCGCCGCCGAAACAAGGGGGGCCGAAAGGAAGAGCAAGAGCATACAGGCCGGGGGGTTCATCTTGGCCGCTTACCGCCCTCCCTCGCTATAATCGAATTGGCGGTAGGACGGGTCGTCTTTCATCTCCGCGTCATAGCTGAATTGAAGCGCGGCCTTTTCACCCGGAGCGAGGGTATACTTCCATATCATGCGGTTCCCGGGGCGTTCATCCGGGACTTTGGTAAAGTGGTATTCGGCGCGGTGGTTGACGCCGTAGCTTACGGGAATGGCAATTTCCAGGAAGACGGATTTACCGGACTGGTTTTCCACCGAATATTCCAGGGAGTGGGTAAAGGGAAGGTTTTTCCGTTCGGGAAATTCAGCGGTGATGATCGACTTGTAGGTAACCAGGCCGGGCTGTTCCCCAATGTGCAGATCAAAGGGGCGATCAGGGCTCACGGATACCAGGCCGGTATCGTAGATGATCCCCGCGGAGTTGAGGGAGTATTCGACCTGGCCGGACATGGTTTTTAAGGGCGTAGGCGCCCGCAGGCAGGCAAAGGGCCGTTCCTGGCGGTTGGCGTCCCACTGGCGCGCAACGGTATAGGGAGTTTTCCCCTCCTCCAGTTTAACCAGGAGGCGTTTATTTGCTTCAAGAAACAGTTTCCCCAGGTTGAAGAAGGCGGAAGCCTCTTCCAAAAGGGCGTTGGACGAGGAGGCGAGCATGATTTCTGGATTTTTAGCAAGGATGGACTTGGTTGTTTCCGGCAATTCACTAGAGCTGTTCTGAAACTTCAGTTTCAGAATAGCTTCCGCTTAAAAACGCGGTTTCACAAGGCTTTAGCCTGAGAAACCGCAGGACGTGTTCCGAAACCAACCGGGTTTTGGAACACGTCTTCTGTTTGACCGTATTTCGGCGATAAGGGCGCAGGCCAGAACATTGCCGTCCAACACTTCCATATCCAGGAGCGGACTCCAGGACAGGCCCGCGTTTCTGACGCCGTATTTTACTTCCAGCGGAGCGCTGAGGCTGAGGCCCGGAACCTCCACCTGGAGAACCCGCGCCAGATTGGGCCGCTCGCCGCTTCTGAGTACCACCAGGACTTCCGCGGTAAACGTAGTATAGGAATATATCCGTTTGCCCGCCTGGGAAATGATCAGACTGTCCTGGCGCGCGTTTTCCGGGAGGATAAACGTATTATTGATAACAGCCCGGGCCGGTATGGAGGCGTCGTATACCACCATGCCGTTGCGGTAGATATACACCCGCTCCGGGTCGGGCAGCCGGTACACGATGATCTCATTGTCCTGATTGCTCCTTGGGACCTGGACATCCCGCCGGGGCTGGATGTCCTCCAACGGCCGGGCCGCGCCCTGGGTCTGGGCGCTCCACTGGTCCCACTGAGCCTGGGCAAACCCAAGGCCGAGCGCCAAAGCCGCCATAAGCGGCGCCAAAAAACCTTGTTTCATAATACGCCTCCCGCTTGTTCTAAAAAACGCTGAGTAATACCGGATTTTTAACAAATCCCGCGGATTAGGAACCCTTGGTTCAGCGCGGATTTAATAATCCGCGAACTTTTCTGATAGCCCCCTAGTAATCAGCGCTTCCCTAGCATAGTACGCCCCGCCGCTGGCGTCAATTGTTTTTCCCCGCCCGCGGGGGTTCTACCCCCGCAACGCCCCCGCCGGGGGGCCGAAAGGCCCCCCGGTCCCCCCTTAAATTGTTGACAGCGGGCAAGCCCCCCTCACTCCGAACCCTCCGGGTTCTCCGCTGCGCCCCAAACGTGGCGGAACAAAACCATGCAGAGGGCGCAAGCCCGAACACGGTTTTGTGTAGCCCGGCAGTCTCCCAGCCGCCAGAAGAGAGCGGCGTGCTTTTACCTGTTGTTATGTGCCGTTCCACATTTTACACAAATGCTTTAAGCAATATTTAAATTTGCCTTCACAAAATAATTGCAAGCAATGCCTATACCAAGAAGGCCATAAATTAAAGGCATTACATTAACTGAAGTGTCATAAACCATACCCGCGGCAAAAAACGCGATAATCCCCAAATAGATTCCCGCCCCTGTTTTTGAAAATATATCATATCGAATATTTTTGCTGTATAATTTAAAACTTTGCGTTATATAGATAACAATAATTGCGGTTAAAGCGATGGCGGATATTCCGCCTGTATTAACAAAGTTGAGCAATATCAAATTATGAGGCTTGTCTATAATTGGCGTTGTTTCGCCGCGCCAATTATAATCATAATAGAGACCGGTAAAATCATCCTGCGGAAAATACAGGGCAAATGTATCAGCGCCAAACCCTAGAATAAATGTTTCCAGCATTAATGGAAAAGTTCTTGACCAAATATATCCGCGTCCCGTTCCAAAGTC
>JAITHL010000128.1 GCA_031279975.1 Treponema sp.
GACCGGGTCCCATTTTTTAAAAGATTCGGTTTCTTTATACCCGGCAAGGTCGCCGAAAAGTTCAATGTATTGCGATAATTCGGCAAGGGTGAATTGATAGCGTTTGCCGTCCTCCAGCAAATTATAATAATGAAAATTGACAAAATCGCATATCAATATCGCCTTTGGAAAATCCTTTTGATCCAGCGCGAGGGCGTACTTTTTTGCCTGCTGGTACGCTTTTTCGAGGCGAGCTTGCTCGCCCGTCTTTCCGGGGCTTTTCATTTCGATAAGGATATGTCCGGGCCAAAAACAGTCGATGTAACCGGAAGCGCCGCCTTCATCGCCGAACAGCCCGGGCTGGCTGTCTTTATAAAGCCTGACCTTTTCCTCAAAAATGGCTACTTTTTTCCGGTCCACGCCGAAGATGTTAAAAAAATCTATCTGAAAGGTTTGCGCGTCCGCCTCTTCCCGCGCGGAAGGGGCTTTGCCGCTCCAGCCGCTTACAAAGGCGGCGGCTCTGGTTTTGATTTCGTTCCATGAGAGGACCGCCATGCTGTATAACCCATACCGCGTCCGCCGCGCCCCGTCAATCAGTACACGGCCTGAGCGCGGCTTTCCAGCGGGCTACTTCCTCCCAGCCTTGCGGCGGGGCGCGGCTTCCCGGCCTTCGGAAGCGGGCTTGATGGCCGGGTCCTCTGGGGTGTTTTGGGAAAAGACATAGGCCCGCCGGGCGGCCTCTTCAGGCAGCGTGGCAAAGGCGCAGTAATCCCGCATTTCAATGGCGTCCACCAGGCGTCCCGGCACCCCGCCGGCCCGCATCAGAATTCCCGCCACATCCCGGGCGTTAGCCCCATGCCGGCGGCCCAGCCCCACATACACCCGGGCCACCGCGCTGGTTTTGCCGGGCCGCCCACTAGCATGGCCAGGCCGGGCTTCATCAAAAAACCCCGCCCTGCCCCGCTTTCCCTTTCTCAATGCCTCCCCTTCATGCGGGGCGGTCTCTGGAAATTCGGTGATCGAGCTATACCGGGCGCCGTCTAGAAACTCCCCATAGGTAACGGCAAGCAGGGCTTCCACCGCCCCCTCGGCCCCAAGCCGCTCGATGAGGCCGCGCTTTAAACGCCCCAATGGTCCGGCGGCCGGGGCCGGTGTCTCATCCGGCCCCAGGACGGGCGGGACGCTTGCGGCAGCGAAAACGCCGTCTTGCCTTTGGCCTTCAGAAGCCTCAGCCGGCTCTTCCGTTGGACCGGGGAAGGCCGGCTGCCCGGCGGCGGCTAAAACCGCCGAGAGTATCCGCGTTCCCTGGGCCCGCAGCACCGTCTTGATGGGGGGAACGCGCATCCACGCGATCCGGCTTCCCAAGACGCGCTCCATGTTCCGGGAAAGGTCCCGGATGCGGCCCCGTTCAGCTGGCAGGGCCAGGCTGACGGCCTTGCCCCGCTGTCCCGCCCGCCCGGTGCGTCCGATGCGGTGGACATAGGTTTCCCGGTCGTTGGGCAGATCAAAGTTAATCACGTGGGTTAAGCGTTCAATATCGATGCCCCGGGCCGCCACGTCAGTGGCCGCGAGAATGGTGGTAAGCCGGGACCGGAAACGCCGCAGGGTCCGTTCACGGGCCTCTTGGGAAAGGTCCCCGTGGATGGCCTCCGCCGCATAACCCCCTTCCTGCAAGCGCCGGGCCAGCTCGTCGGTTCCGGCCTTGGTCGCGCAAAATATCAGGCCGTAAAAATCATCCGCCGAATCCATGATCCGCCGCAGGGCTTCCAGGCGGTCTTCCTTCTTGAGGATCATATAAAACTGATCCACCGCGGGTTTTTCATCCTCCGGCGCGGCATCCTCTAGTATCTCCACATCCCCAATGTACCGGCGCACCACCCGCAGTATGGCCTCAGGCATGGTGGCGGAAAACAGGGCCACCCGGCGTTCGGGCTTTACGGCCCCCAGGATGGTTTCCACATCCTCAAAGAACCCCATGTCGAGCATTTCATCCGCTTCGTCCAGGATGAACCAGTCGATAGCCGAAAGGTCCAGCAGCTTCCGTTCCATCATATCCATGATCCGGCCGGGCGTACCGACCACAATCTCCGTGCCCCGTTTGAGATCGATGATTTGATTCCTGATGGACGCCCCCCCGTATACCGCGGTTATCCGGGGGAAGGCGCCGGGGGAAAAGGAGGCGATTTCCCGGGCCACCTGTAAGGCCAGTTCACGGGTCGGGGTGAGGATCAGCGCCCGGGGCGCGTGGCCGGGACCCAGACCTGACAGGGTAAGTTTTTCCACCAGGGGGATGCCGAAGGCGGCGGTCTTTCCGGTCCCGGTCCGGGCCTTTACCACCAGATGCCCCTGATCGGCCATAAGCCGGGGCAGGGCGATGGTTTGGATGGCGCTTGGGCTGCTGAATCCCTTACGGTCAAGGGCATCCAAGACACCGGGGGATAAGCCGAATTGAGCAAATGAATGAACCGGCGGCGCCGGATCGGTAGGTATTGGTTGTAATTCTTCCATAGTATATACTGTGCCCGCCTAGCATAACCCTTTCCGGGCGCTGGGTCAAGCGCGGGTCTGTTTTGCCGGGGTCTTTCGTCCGCCGCCAACAACCGCTGCGCGGCGGCGGAGCCTCCCCCGGCCCCCACTATCAACAACTTAAGAAATTAGCGGGGGGCAAGCCCCCCTCACTCCGAACCCTCCGGGTTCTCCGCTGCCCCCCATGCGGGGGCTCCGCCCCCGCAACGCCCCCGCCGGGGGGCCACAGGCCCCCCGGTCCCCCCCCTTGCGTTGCTGACAGCGGTCTTTCGGCCCTTGGGCAGCCAGTACCCCGATCCGTATTTGTTCTTTAGTGGATTTATCCGGTCCGGCGTAAAACACCCCCTAGACAAAACAAAAAAAACCGCGTAATAATAGCAGTATAGATTTTTAAGGAGTTCTTCATGAAAAAACTCGTATGCCTTTTACTTGTCGGATTTGCCTGCGTATCCACGGCACTTTTCGCGGAACCATTTGAAGGCGGCGGCTACACCGGCCCTTCCATTGAGCCGATCCCCGTATCGGCCCTGGTGGACGCGGTTCCCAATGATTTCATCATTGTTACCGGAACCATAGTCCGGCGGAATGTGCCGGGTATCTTCGTTCTTGCCGACGCCGCCGAAGAAGAAGGGGAAACCCCCGCGGATGTCCTGGTGCGTATCGATTACGGCGCTTGGGTAAATTTGGAGGTAGACGACACCACCCCGGTACTCATTTACGGCATTGTGCTCAAAAAGTATATGAATACCGAAATTCTTGCTTTAAGGGTTGATTTCGTACCTGAAGAAGAGGAATAAACCGGCGGCTTTGCCGCTAAACGTTTAGGCGGTAAACAAGTCTTGCGCTTTCCCGGGCTAAGGCCCGGTTGCGCCGTGTTTTAAGCGGATTTGTTCACCGCCCTGCGGTATTCGCGCCGGGGGGTTGATACCCCACCCTGGGGGTTGGGTAAACAACTTCTCTTGAGAAAGGCGCATACGCCCCGCCGTGAGGCGGGGTTTTTTATTTCAAGAAGGCCGGATCGTGTTAGGCTTCCCCAGGGGGGGCGTCCGGTTCCGGCAGGATGGCAAGCTCTGTTTCCCGGTCAAAATACTGGGCCTTCTCCATACGGGGGATAAGGCCCACCGTATCCCCCACCTGAAAGGTATGATGGGGTTCGGCCCGGGCAGCCAGCGGCTGGGTTCCGGTGGTCAGCCAGAGATGTATGTCCGCCCCTAGGGGTTCTACCACGGTTATGGCGGCGGTCAGGGCGTTTTCCGAAGCGGGCGCCGCCGTGTAGCGCAGGTCTTCCGGACGGATGCCGAAATAGATATCCCTTCCCTGGTATTTTTGAAGGCGCCCTTCCTGTTCCGGCAGGGGTTTTATCTGAAAAGCCCCTTCGTCCAAGACCGTTGAACCGTTTTGTTCCGTTACTTTCATGGTGAGGAAATTCATGGGCGGGGAACCGATAAAACCGGCGACAAATTTATTACAGGGGCTGTTGTAGAGTTTGAGGGGGGAGCCGGTCTGTTGTACCTTGCCGTCCTTCATGACCACGATCTTATCGGCCATGGTCATGGCCTCTACCTGGTCATGGGTAACATAGATCATCGTGGCCTGAAGGTCGCGGTGGAGCCCAGAAAGTTCCGCCCGCATCTGGACCCGGAGTTTCGCGTCCAGATTGGACAGGGGCTCGTCAAACAGGAAGACCTTGGGATTCCGCACTATGGCCCGGCCAACGGCAACCCGCTGGCGCTGGCCGCCGGACAGGGCCTTGGGCTTGCGGTCCAGGAACTTTTCAATATCCAGCTTCCGGGCGGCCTCATGCACCCGGCGCTTAATTTCATCCTTGGGGACCTTCTTGATCCGGAGTCCGAAGGCCATATTTTCATAGACCGTCATGTGGGGATACAGGGCGTAATTCTGAAATACCATGGCGATATTCCTATCCTTGGGGGGAACGCCGTTCATCCGTTCCCCGTCTATCAGCAGTTCCCCTTCGGAAATATCCTCTAAACCGGCGATCATTCTGAGGGTGGTGGACTTGCCGCACCCCGACGGCCCGACCAGGGCCACAAATTCCTTATCTTCCGCCACTATATGCACATTATCCACGGCGCGAACATTGCCCTCATATACCTTGCCGATGCCCTTTAACTCAACCTTCGCCATTTTTTCCTCCGGAAACGTTATTTTATACCATTAGCTTAGGGGCAAGGGGTATTTTTGTCAAATAGTGTGGTATATTGTAATGAAGACCTATGAAAACAACGCGGCAAAATGTATGTATCCTTATTTTGGGACTGCTTGGCCTGGGCCTCGCGTCCTGTGAACTGGATGTTCCTAAGGAGTCCGCCGGGGATAAGTACTATCCTGAACGGCCCCGGGAACAATTCAACGCCTATAATATGAAGACCCAGCAGTACTATACCCTGGAGGCGGTCCATCTGGCGGAGACCGGGCGCTGCGCCGTTTTCGGCGAAACCGGGGCGGGGCTGTCATTGGAGGCGGCGGAGCGGATCGCAAAGCGATTTGAGGAGCGGATATTTCCCGATATTACCGGGTTTTTCGGCCAGGGGCAAACCTATACCATAGGGCCGGAAAACAAGCTCACCCTGCTGCTCCTGGATATTAGGGACGATTATCGCCCGAACCAGAACGCCGCCTATACCGCGGGATATTTTTCCGCCAACGACATGCCCGGTTTCGGCGAGAGTTCCCGGTCTAACCAGCGGATCATGCTCTACCTGGATGTGGCGCCGGGGTCTCCGGAAAGCGAGGGCTTTTACGCCACCATCGCCCATGAATTGCAGCACTGCCTTAATTTCGCTATAAGCGTGGACAACCGCATCCAATGGAAGGATAAGGAGCGGATGATCCCCCTGGTGGAAAACGGGCGTATCACCGGCTGCCAGGAAGAATGGCTGGACGAGGGGCTCTCCTCCGCGGCGGAATACCTCTATGCCCGGGATCACCAGTGGACCAAGGTAAAGTATTTTAACGCCGTGCATACCCACTATATCGAAAATCAGGATTTTTATCCTTCCTCCCGGATAAGCCAGGGGAATACCTTCTATGTTTGGTCCCATGACGATTTTGTGTACGATGAATATGTTACGGCCTATCTTTTTTTTCAGTGGCTGCGTATCCACGCCTCAAACGGGGCGAAGATTTACCGCGATATAATCCATTCGGATAAGACCGGGTATGAGGCGGTAACCGGGGCGGCGGCCAAGTATATTGATCCCCGCTTCAGTTCCTGGGAAACCTTGCTGGAAACCTGGCATTTGGCGAATTATGTCAACGCCCCCAAGGGGTTCTACGGGTATAAGGGTGAATTGGAGATCAAAACCGCGGCCATAAAGAACACTTCCATACCCTTAGCCGCCGGCGAAGGGGTTTTCAGTAATTTGGTGGACTCAACCTTCACCGCCCCGGGTGGCGCCGCGTCTATCCGGTACACCGGGATAAACGCGGCGGGGGAAGCGGTGGGCCTTCAGAGCGGCGGGCCCTACCAAAAGGGGGACCGGCTCCTTACCTTTAACGTAAGCCAAAACAACGCGGCGGCGCTCACAGAAACCGGGAAACTCACCGGCAGGGGGGATCTCCCGGCAAGCGAAGCGGGCCGGTCCGCGCTGCCCGGCGGCCTTTCGGGTCCCTTCCCCATAGACCGGCGTATCCCCTATACTGAATAGCCAAGACAGAGAACAGATACCAGAGGATGGAGAACAGAGAAGCGGCTGGCGGGGCGCTGCCGGTCCTCTGTTCCCTTTGGGCGCGGAGCGATGTATTGTTTCTAAAAAATCTTGATATCTTCGGCTTTAAATCCTTTGCGGATCGCACCCGGGTGGTATTTGCCGATGGGATTACCGCCCTCTTGGGTCCCAATGGATGCGGCAAATCCAATGTGGTGGACGCCATCAAGTGGGTTTTGGGAGAGCAGGCATCCCGGGCCATGCGGGCGGAGAAGATGGAAGACGTGATCTTCAACGGCACGGAAAGCCGGAAGCCCCTGAATGTGGCGGAGGTAGCCCTGACCTTGGCCAACGAGACGGGCGCGCTTCCCCTGGATGTCCCGGAGATACAGATCAAGCGCCGGCTCTACCGGTCCGGGGAAAGCGAATACTACATCAACGCGGCGCAGGTTAAGCTCAAGGATGTGCGGGAGCTTTTCTGGGATACGGGGGTCGGCAAGGCCGCCTATTCGGTGATGGAACAGGGAAAGATCGACCAGATACTCTCATCCAAGCCTGAGGAACGGCGCTATCTCTTTGAGGAGGCCGCGGGGATTACCCGGTTTAAGGTAAAGAGCGCCGAAGCGGAACGCAAGCTGGCGAAAACCGAAGAGAATATGCGCCAGGTGGAGACGATCCTTGGGGAGGTAAAGCGGAGCTACGACGCGCTCAAGATACAGGCGGATAAAACCCTGCGATACCGCGCCCTGCGGGAGGCCGTCTTTCACTTTGAATTGGATATTCAGCTCCTGCGGCTCAAGCAATTCCGCTATGACCGGGACGCCCGGCAGGAGGAACTGGAAAAACGCGCCCAGGAGCGGAACGCCATGCAAGGGGAACTGGAGGCCATCAATAAATCCCTGGAAGAGAACATGGACGCGGTCAATTCGCTGGAGGAGCGGCTCGTTGAATACCAGAAGAACATCTACGGCCTGGCGGTGGAACAGCGGGCCCGGGAAAAGGAGGCCAAGCTCTTGGCGGAGCAGCGCGCTGAAGCCAAGAACGCCGTACAGCAGAACGAGGCCCGGGAACGGGCTGTCAGCGTTAAAATCGAGGAATTGACAGACGACGCGGAGGAGCAGGACGGGGCGGTGCGGGACCTCCAGAAAAAGGTTCAGGGTATCGAAGACAATATCCGTTCCTTTGAGGAAAACATCCAGCTTGCCGCTTCCCGGATTGGGGAGAACGACGCGAACCTGCGCCGCAACGAGGAGGAAATCCGGGAGCTTGAGTCGGAGCGGGGGCGGTATGAACAGGACCTGGAACGTATCACTGATGATATTGTGGCGGCCCTGGACGCGGGCCTCAAGGAGGCGGGGTATTCGGCGGCGGAGCGGCGGAACACCGAAGCGGACATGGAGCATACCCTGGGGCTTTTGCGGACCATATTGGCGGGCCGGGAGGTCCTCTTGGAGGATATAGCAGCCGCGGCGGACCGTTTTTCAACCGGCGGGTCCGGCGCCCTCCCGCCGGCTGAAGAGCTGCGCCGCATTGCCCAGAGCCTCGCCTCGGCCCTTGCGGAGGCCCTGGGGCATACCGAGCAGGCCCGGCTTCTTTTTGAGCGCTACCGGAAGAGCGCCCCCGCGTTTCTTGATGAGTTCCTCGCCCCAGAGGGGATCATCACCCGGAAACGGGCCTTGGACGCCAATATCCGGGCGGCCAAAGAAGGGGTAGGGGAGCGGCGGGAACGTATCCAAAGGCTGCGCGGGGAAACCCAGGAGCTGAACGGCAAGATCAATGAATACCGGGGAACCTTGGAGGAACTGCGGGTGAACCAGGCCCGGATGAACGCCCAAGCCCAGGCGGCGGCGGAACAGGCCAAACTTATCCGCCGGGAATTGGCCGGCCAGGAAGGGCTTTTGAAAACCCTGCGGGATGAACTGTTTCTTAACCGGAAACGCTTTGCCGGGTTCGATGAACGGATCGCCGAGACCGAAGCGGCTATCGCGGACATCGAGAAGCGGGGCCGCCAGCTAACGGCGGACCTGGAGAAGCTGGAAAAGGATATCCACCGGCGGAACGGCGATGTGGCGGGGAAACAGGAGGCCCTGAAGAAACGGCGGCTCGATCTGATCAAGGTGCAGGAGCGGCTGGAAAAAACCCATTTGGAACAGGCGCAGCTTGAAACGGAAATCAAGAACATCCAGGATAATTTCCGGGAAACCCATTCCCGGGACCTTATGGAATTTGAGGAGCGGATTTTCACCATCACCGCCTCCCAGCCGGAACTGCGGGAAAAATTGGCCCAGGCCCGGAATCAACTGAAAGACCTGGGCCAGATAAACCTGATGGCGCCGGAGGAATTTGCCGAGACCAAGGACCGGTATGAATTTCTTACCGGCCAGATCGCGGACTTGATCCGGGCCCGGGAGGACCTGAAAAAGATCGCCACCGAAATTCGAACCGAGTCGTCCACCCTGTTCATGGATACCTACAATAAGATCAAGAAGAATTTCCACAACCTGTTCCGCCGCCTCTTCGGGGGCGGGCGGGCGGAGCTGCGGCTTCAGGACCGGAACCATGTGCTGGAGTCGGGGATAGAAATATACGCCCAGCCGCCGGGGAAGAAACTGGAAAACATCACCCTCCTCTCAGGGGGGGAGAAATCCATGACCGCCGTGGCCTTGCTGTTCGCCACCTATATGGTTAAACCCTCCCCGTTCTGCCTGCTTGACGAGATAGACGCCGCCCTGGATGAACAGAATGTGGGCCGTTTTGTCCAGCTGCTGCGGGAATTCGGCCATACCAGCCAATTCATTGTGATAACCCACAACAAGAAAACCGTTACCAGCGCCGGCACCCTTTTGGGGGTCACCATGGAAGAGTCGGGGATAACCAAGGTTATTGCCGTGCGGCTGGAAAATGAGGCCCCCCCGCCGGAAGCCGGGCCCCTTCCCCCCGCATCCTTTGCGGAGGAGGATGTGGAACGGGAAGAAGGCCGGGAACTCCCTGAGGGCGTTGACGATCCCGCGCTGGTAAGCGCCGAACAGCTCCAGCCTATCCGCGCCGCCAGGCCGGATCGCCCCCCGGCCCCCGCCGCCCGCGTCCTGGACGCTCAAGCCCTGGCGTCCCAGGTTCCCGGCGGGCCGCCGTCTGTTGACGGGGAGGCCCCTACTTGAGCAACCCCTGTTCCCGCAGATAGGGTTCCAGGGCGGTAAAGCAGCGCTCCGCCATGATCGCGTAGCCCGCCGCGTTTGGATGAATGGTATCGGACATGTGGGCGCGCCATATACCGCTCCAAATATCTTCTATAATTTCAACCCTGTGGGCGGACGCAAGGGAACGGTACATGGCGTCATATTGCGCGATGATCCAGCCTTGTATACCGGCGTCTTGGACAATGCCGTCCAGCATATCCCGCGCCACGGCCTCGGTATAGAACTTGGCAAGATAGAGTTTCCGTTCTCCGTTGTCCAGGGCTTCGATAATCTTTTTCAGGTTGTCTTGGGTCGTTTGCCACGCGACGCGCTGGAACAGGTCGTTTGCCCCAAGCTCAATAACAACGATACGCGGATTATGAACAAGGACGCCGGCCTGTAAGCGGGCCAGGGCGGCGCCGCTGGTATCGCCGCTTACCCCGGCGTTAATAACCGGTATGCTGATTTTATGTTGTAAATAGGCCGGGTAGGAATTTGCCGGGTCATCCTCCCCCGGCGCGGTAGCGCCGTGGCCGGCGGTAAGGCTGTCGCCCAGGCAGACAAGGGGGGCGTCCGCCGGCAGGTCTTGGATATTGCCCAAGGCCAAGCTGGAATCAGGCGGGCTCTGATTCGCGCAACCCATCAGGCAGAGGCGGGTAAGCGCCCCCATGAGTATCAGGGAACCGGGCGGCTTCATAGGATCAGTATACCCCCTTTACCAAGAAAAGGCCAGTGAGAACCGCGGGCGGGCGGGGGAAGCCCCAAGGGGGCGCTTTTTTTGAAAAATTGTTGTTGACGGATAGGCTAAGAAAAGCATAGCATGATACCACTGGGAACCGCGCATCCCTCATTTTCAAGCGGTTCCCCAAGGAGGAGTTATGTCTGCCGGTACTTTAGAAAAGAAAACCGCCAATCCCGGACCCTTGGGCCTTTTGGGATTCGGTATGACTACCGTTCTTTTGAATCTGCATAACGCGGGTATCATAGAACTCTCAATTGTCATTGTCGCCATGGGGCTGGTCCTGGGCGGCGGCGCCCAGATCATCGCGGGCCTCTCGGAACTGCGCCTGGGCAATACCTTTGGCGGCACGGCCTTTTCCGCCTACGGGCTGTTCTGGTGGTCCCTGTGCATTATCTGGATCAAACCCTTTCAAGAGGTGATTGCGGGGCCCGACGAAATCGCCATGGGTTTTTATTTGCTGCTCTGGGGCGTCTTCACCCTCTTCATGTTTTTCGGCGCCCTTGCCCATAACAACGCGACCCGGGTTGTTTTCTTGTCCCTGGCCATACTCTTTTTCTTATTGTCCCTGGGGGATTTTACCGGGAACCATGACATTAAAGTGATCGCCGGCTATGAGGGTATTTTATGCGGCCTGTCGGCTGTCTATTCCGCGCTGGGCCAGATTGTCAACGGCGAATTAAAGAAACAGATTATTCCCTTATAAGGAGCGTCTGTCCATAAGACCGGTTACTTTATGAACAGACCGCGTATTTTCGGGGTTTGATCCAAGGCCGAATCGAACGGCCGACCTGCCGCTTAGGAGGCGGCCGCTCTATCCCCTGAGCTATTGGACCATGGATGTATGCTATATCCAAGACGCGGGCTTGTCAATGCGCCCGCGGTTCCAGCGGCTGAATCCCAGTATGCTCATCGCGGGTGTTTTACCATGCCGGAGCGTAGAACAGCCGCAATCAAACTAACCTTAAATGGGAGGAACCATGTCTGCTGGTATTCCAGAGAAGAAAACCGCCAATCCCGGACCCTTGGGCCTTTTGGGATACGGCGCGGCTACCATTCTTTCAAATCTGCATAACGCGGGTATTATAGAATTTTCAATCGTCATTGTCGCCATGGGGCTAGCCTTGGGCGGGGCCGCGCAGCTCATCGCGGGCCTCTGGG
>JAITHL010000221.1 GCA_031279975.1 Treponema sp.
CGCTGATTAACTTGACGCTAATCAGCGTTACCCTCTGCATTTGCTCATTTCATTACGCAAATGCGGGTAAGAAACACTGATTAAATCCTCGATTGGATTTAATCAGTGTTTCCCTAGGGCGGAAAAGCGGCGCCCGCCCGCCCGCTCTTCTCTATAGCGCATATCCCGGCCTTTACATGAGGGGGGCGATGAGCTTAAACACGTTCTGCATAAACTTCAGGGGGGCGTTCCGGGAACAGTCCGCCAGGGTAATCCGCTGGGAAACCGGGATGGTCCGCAGGAAATCCTCCTTGACCTCCCGCACTATCCGGTTCTGATACACCCAAACCCCGCATTCAAAGTGGAGGTACAGGCTGCGGTAGTCCAGGTTGGTGGTCCCCACGGTGGCCACCTTGTCGTCGGAAACAAAGGTCTTGGAATGGTTGAACCCGGCGGTATACTCGTATATCTTGACCCCCGCGGCAATCAACTGCCGGTAGTAGGATCGGGAGAGTATCTGGACCACCCATTTATCCCAGCGGTGGGGGGTGATAATGCGGACGTCCACCCCGCTTTTGGCCGCAAGGCTGAGGGCGGAGAGGAGGTTATCGTCCACCACCAGGTAGGGGGTGTTGATATACACATACTTCTTCGCGTTATTGATGATCTGGATATACACATGCTCCCCCACATTCTCATCGTCAATGGGGCTGTCCGCATAGGGCTGCACATAGCCGTCTGAGGGAACCGGACAGGGGCCGTCCGTCCAGGGGTAGAAGGCCAGGGGCTTGTCCTCCGCGGCCCGGCCCAGGTTCCACATGTGCAGGAAGATGAGGGTCAAGGACCAGGCGGCTTCGCCGCGCAGCATCACCGCCGAATCCTTCCAGTGGCCGTACTTCTTATAGGAATTGATGTACTCATCCCCCAAATTGATGCCCCCGGTAAAGGCGGTCTTCCCGTCAATGGAAACGATCTTGCGGTGGTCCCGGTTGTTCTGCAGCGAGGAAAGGATGGGCTTAAAGGGGTTAAAGACCATGCACCGGACGCCCCGGCGGGCCAGGTAGTCCTGATAGTTGGACGGCACGGACATGAAGCATCCCAGATCGTCATAGATAAGCCGGACATCCAGCCCTTGCCGGGCCTTTTGTTCCAGGATATCCAGGATAGTATGAAGCATTTTCCCCTGCCGCAGGATGAAAAATTCAAGAAAGATATAGCGTTCCGCCTTTTCCAGCTCCGCCAGGAGTTCGGTATAGAAGGCTTCGCCGGAATTGAAGTAACGGCATTGGGTGCGGCTATACACGGGGAATCCCGCGTATTCCTGTAAGTACCGGACCTGGGGGATGCAGGCTTCCCCCGCTTGGATTAAAGCGGGCAGCGCGTCCTGGGCAAGGCGGAAATGGGGCCGGCAGAGGGCGTTGGCCCGGCTTATCTGGCGGCGCAGTTTTCGGGGGTTGGACTGGGAGCGGAAGAAGATATAGAGGATGCCGCCGAACAGGGGGACCATGAGGATCAGGAATATCCAGGTCAGCTTGTAGGCGGATTTTTCTTTTTTATTGAGGATGGAGAGGCAGACCAGTATGCTCAATACATTCAGGCTCCAGCTAACATACCGGAAGGTCCTCCCGGAACCGCCGACAAGGGCCAACAGAAAACCAACTTGAAAGAGGATCAGGAAGCTGATCAGAAGCCTGCGCCGGAAAACAACCCGGACCCAGGTTTTTGCCGTATTCCGGTGAGCCCCGCGCATTTAAACCGGCCAGGCCCCCGCTCCTTGCCGCAGCACCAGGACTTCATCGCCGGTCATGTCAAGGATGGTGGAAAATATCCGTTTCTGCTCTTCCCCGGGGTCCAGGATGAGGTCCAGCGGATCAACCGCCTCCAGCTCCCATCCCCCCGCAAAGAGCTCCTCCTCAGGAATGGGGGGCAGGGCTGTTTTTTCCTCTATCCCGGCGGCCTTGCCTTCCCCTTCCTGGTCCGGCGGGTTTTCTTTGAGCCAGTCCGCCTGGGCCATGCTCCGCTTTGCGCTTATGGAATAGAGGGGGGCGCCCAAGGCCCGGATTACGCCCTGGGGGACGGGGTGATTCGGAATACGGACCCCCAGTTCCCGGCGGCGCAGCCCCAGGGTCTTTTCCGTACCCAGGAGGGTTTTCAGGATAAAGACATAGGGGCCGGGGGCAAGCCGTTTGATCAGCCGGAACCGGCTGTTATCCAGGGAACAGAAATCGCCGAACTGGGAAATATCCGAGCAGAGCAGGGTAAAATGGCGCTCGTCCCGTTCCCCGGAAAGCCGCCGCAGCTTTTTAACGCCCTCTTTGGCGTGGAGGGAACAGGCCGCCACCCAATTGGTATCCGATGGAAGGGCAATCAGCTTTCCGCCGCTTAACAGGCGGGCGCTTCTGGTTAAAATCCGGTCGTCGATATTGTCCGGTATCACATACTCGATCATACTCTACTAAGTATAACGCATAATAGGGCGGTTTCATAACCGCGGGCGCTGCCCGGCGCGCTTGAACGCCTTCCCCTCCCTACGCGGGGTATATACAAATTTTTCTTGCCCAGAGACCACCCGATTTAGTATGTTATAGGCAAGTTCCCAGGAACGGACGTTCCATCCAGCGGGGAATTTATACAGTTTCATACTATACCGGTTTAGGGCTAGGCGGTAAAGCAGTCCTGGCGTCCTGAACCAGGTAATACACAAGAGGAGAAAAAGAACTATGGCGAAACAGTTAATGTTCAACGAAGAAGCCCGGCGGAAATTGCTTGCCGGGGTTGAGCAGATTTCCAAGGCGGTTAAAGTAACCCTTGGTCCTAAGGGGCGGAATGTCCTGCTGGACAAAAAATTCGGCGCCCCCACTGTTACAAAGGACGGCGTTTCCGTCGCGAAAGAAGTAGAACTCGCCGATCCGTATGAAAACATGGGAGCCCAGCTCCTCAAAGAAGTGGCCACCAAGACCAACGACGTGGCCGGCGACGGCACCACCACCGCCACGGTCCTGGCTTACTCGCTGGTGAAAGAGGGGCTAAAATCGGTAGCCGCCGGTATGACCCCCATTGAGCTGAAGCGGGGCATTGATAAGGCGGTAGAGATCGCCGTGGCGGAAATTAAGAAAAACGCCAAGGAAATCAAAGATAAGGAAGAAATTTCCCATGTGGCTTCGGTTTCCGCCAACAACGACACGGAGATCGGCAATACCATTGCCGACGCCATGGAAAAGGTCGGCAAGGACGGGGTCATTACGGTGGAGGAATCCAAGACCATGGATACCACCATTGAATTTGTGGAAGGGATGCAGTTTGACCGGGGCTATATCTCCGCCTACTTCGTCACGGACCGGGACACCATGACCAGCGTGTATGAAGATGTATATATCCTAATCCATGATAAAAAGATTTCTTCAATGAAAGATATGCTGCCCCTGCTGGAAAAGATCGCCCAGAGTGGCAAGCCCCTGCTCATCATCGCTGAGGATGTGGACGGCGAGGCCCTCTCCACCCTGGTGGTGAACAGCCTGCGGGGAACCCTGCGGGCCTGCGCGGTTAAAGCGCCCGGGTTTGGGGACCGCCGCAAAGCCATGCTGGAAGACATCGCCATCCTTACCGGCGGCGAGGTTATCTCGGAAGAATTGGGACTGAAATTGGAAAATACCGAAATCTCCCAACTCGGCAAGGCCAAAACCGTTAAGATCGATAAGGATAACACCACCGTTATCGACGGCGCCGGATCGGATAAGGATATTAAGGACCGGATTGCCCAGATCAAGGCCCAGATAGAGGAAACCACCTCGGAATACGACCGGGAGAAACTCCATGAACGGCTGGCCAAGCTGGCCGGGGGCGTGGCGGTGATCAACGTCGGGGCCGCCACTGAGGTGGAACTCAAGGAGAAGAAGCACCGGGTCGAGGATGCCCTGAGCGCTACCCGCGCGGCCATTGAAGAAGGCATAGTTCCCGGCGGCGAGATTGCCCTTATTCAGGCGGCCCAGACTTTGGAAAAGGCCGATACCAAGGGGCTTACGGATGATGAAAAGGTGGGCTTTAAAATTGTAAAGCGCGCCCTGGAAGAACCCATCCGGCAGATCGCCGAAAACGCCGGGCTTGACGGCGCGGTCATCGCCGATAAGGCCAAGACTGAAAAGCCGGGCGTCGGCTTTGACGCGGCTAAACTGGAATGGGTAGACATGGTTAAGGCCGGCATCATCGATCCCGCCAAGGTAACCCGCTCGGCCCTCCAGAACGCGGCTTCCATCGCAAGTCTCCTGCTTACCACCGAATGCGCCGTTACGGACATCCCTGAGAAGAAGGAAGCGGCCCCCATGCCCGGCGGCGGCATGGGCGGCATGGGCGGCATGGACTATTAAAAAGGGTACACCCCGCGCCCGCATCCGTGATGCGGGCGTTTCTCTTGGGGCAAAGGGGCGCGCCTTTTAGCCCCCAATCAGTTCCGGGTGAGGAGCGATTTGGGGGCTAATTTTTTTGAAAGTAATATATTGAAAAAATGAACACTCCTCAAAACGCTCTTGAAATGGGTGGGGTTCTTGCAAGGATTGCTTGGATAAATGTAAACAGTTTCAGGGAAAATCAACAAGCGAAAACACAGCCGCCCTGCTTGTCCTTTTCGGCCCGGCGGGGACGGCGTTTCGGCCGTGTATGGTAGAGGCAGTTGCAATTTTGCAACCGCTACTTTTAAAAAAGCATGTTTTGCAGCCATTAGGCGAAAAACTGCAAGAGCCAGCGCAAAAATAACCGGTTTTTGCAACTGGCTCAGTATACTATTTTTTAGAAGTTCAGACAGTTCTGATCCGTATTGTGGCACATGCCGTTCCGCATTGATAAACGGATGCCAGCCCTGGTATACCAGCGCTTCCCTAACGCAATGTTTCCAGGACCGCTGGGAGCTGTGTCTTTCGCGTCTCAAGGCGCAGACGAAAAATACACGGAATGCGGCTATTTCCGCGGTTTAAATCCGGTCTAATCAATGGTAATCCGCGCGCCTTGTTGCTTGTTATTTGTTCCCTGGCCTTGAGCAGCAGCTCCGGACGGTACTCAAAATGCATAGTGTCAAAATGATACCACTTGCCGCCCCAAATAAAGCCGTGCTGTTCAAAAATCTCCACGATTGCATAGGGGATTGCGTTCTTGTATTCCGCCGCGCCCTTTGCCTCCCACTGCCAGTAATGGCTTGGCCCGGCCGCAAGGTCCACGGCAATGCCGAAGGCATGGGCGCTGAGGCGGCTGGTTCCAGCAATAGGCCGGTAGTTGAAGGTCCCGCCCGGCGGCATAAGGCAGGGCCGGTACGCCGGACCCAGGGCTTCAAGGCCGGCGATAACCGCTTCCAGCTTTTTGTCCACGCCGAAGCGGGTATTGATTAAAAGCCAGGGGCCGCCCAGGGACGGCATCCACTGAATCCGCCGCAAATGGGAACGGATTTCCGCCTCGTCCTTGCCGTAGAGCCGCCGGAAAAAAGCATCGGGCCTTGCTCTGCCGGGATCCGCGTTAAAGAGCGGCGGCCCGCGCGGTTCGTATAGGGGATAGGGCTGGCGGAGCATATCTTCCAAATCAGGCTGGTCCAGCAGGGTTTCAAAATCCTTTGCCGCCCCGTCGTCATAGGCCATAACAGCGCCGTCAGGAAAACGTATGCCCTTGGGGATGATCTCAAAGGCCCCAGGATAGGCCCGCTGTAGCATCGCAAGATCGCTCTTTTCATCAGCATACGCGGGAATACGCCCCAGGGCGGCCAAAAAGCAAACGGCGCATAAGGCGCTGGCGCTGATTTTCAGGTAATCCTCCTTGTTGGCCGAGGGCGGCGCTGAAGCCCCGGCGGCCTCAAAAGGGTCCGCGGATTCACGGGCGGCAAGGGCATAATCCGCGCCGAACCAACGGTTCGCAATCGCCGGCCCTTTACCAAGCCCTGGTGAAGCGCTGAATAATAGACGTGTTCCAAAACCCGGTTGGTTTCGGAACACGTCCCGCGGTTTCTCAGGCTAAAGCCTGCGGACTAAAGTCCGGTGAAACCGCGTTTTTAAGCGGAAGCTGTTCTGAAACTG
>JAITHL010000222.1 GCA_031279975.1 Treponema sp.
TTGAAGGCCCGGTCTGCAAACAAAAAACGCATGAAAGAAGGCATCGCGGCGGGGCGCGTGGAACCGGCACAAGAACGGGAGTAAACGGCACAGCGCGGCTGCCGTCTTTGTCCGCAAAGTAAAGCCGCGCCGTGCGCTTCGCATACAAAGGAGTCTTTATGAATAAGTTTTGCACATCCTGCGGCGCCGCCCTGAAAGAAGGGCAAAAGTTCTGCACCGCCTGCGGCGAACCTCTCCGAAGCGCCGCGCCGGTGGAAACGCCGCCCATGCAAGCAACGCCGCCCATGCAAGCAACACCGCCCGTGCAAGCAGAGCCGTCTATGCAGGCAGAGCCGCCCACGCAAGCAGAGCAGCCCATGCAGGCAGAGCCACCCGCGCAAGCAGAGCAGCCCATGCAGGCAGAGCAGCCCGCGCAAGCAGAGCCGCCCATGCGGTCAGAGCCGCCCACACCCGCCGCCCTGAATGAGGATCCAGCCAAGCGCTCCACAAAGACGCTTGTCATTGGCACGGCGGCTGTATTGGCCATTGCAGGCATCGTGTTTTTTGCCGGACCAGAGATCCTGCAAGAGGTGAGGCGGCGTGACCCCCGGTATGTGGCGAAGTGGTATTATGAAAAGGTATCAAAGGCAGGCATACAAAACTACTTCGACGCGTTGCCGTTCCCGATGGGCGCGCTTAACGGTTCTGCCACCGAGAATGATCTGGAATTTATAGAGCAGCCGCATATATGGGCCTTACAAGATGCCCGCAAAGCCTATATATTTGCGGAAACATTAGAGGGGCTGTTTTCCGCGAGGGTAGAACCGCCGGAAGCGGCAAAGGCCGCTGCCCCGGAAAAAAATGAGACCGCGAAGGCGGTTGATCCCGCCGTGCTTGCGCCGGAAAGCGACTTTGAGGTGAAACTGAACGAAGCCGGAGACGGCGTGGTTATTAAAAAGTATGTTGGACCTGGCGGCAATATCATCATCCCCGCGGCCATACAGGGTATGCCCGTAACGGAGGTGGCTATGAATTCGTACCTGGACGATAAAAAGGAAGCCGGCAGACGCGGGAGAGAAGCCGAAATACAAAGAATGATACAAGAAGCATTGATGTCGGGGGAGGATATGTATGCGCTCGGCGAAAGAATAGGCATAGATATGTACATGAACTCTCGCGGCGACCCATACTCGGCGGAGGACGGTGATCGCAAGGTGAACACGACGCTTATCTCTGTGGTGATTCCCGAAGGGGTACAGCGGGTCGGCGGCTTTTATGACTGCGCCGCGCTGCGTTCTGTTACTTTGCCTGCCAGCGTTAGGCGGATTGGCGAAAGCGCGTTTAGAAGATGTACCAGCCTTGCTTCTATTTCCATACCGGACAGCGTTACGCAGATTGGCGACAATGCCTTTGAAGGCTGCGCCAGCCTGGTAACGGTTACGATTTCGCCGGTTGCGGGGCGAAAATGGTCCGTGAATACATTTAACAATTGCCCCAAACTCAGCCTTGCGTCCCAGGCGGCGCTCAATGCGGCGGATCCTTCATCAGCGGCAAAGACGCCGGGGCAAAATGCTTTTTCACCAACGCATAAAGTAGCAACCAATGACGGTACAAAGTTGCGGCTGCGATCCAGTCCGTCAACCAGGGGTGATGTAATCAAGTCCTTAGATTACGGCTCGTCTGTGCAGGTTCTGCAAATAGGCGATTCATTTGTAGATTCCGACGGCAACCGGGGATCCTGGGTTTATGCTGCCACCCCGGAAGGCAGCGCGGGCTGGTGTTTCGGCGCGTATCTTATACCGCTTGATGTCAAAAGGTGAAAGCGTTGTCAATGAGGCATTGGCGGAAAACGATTACGGCGGGGAATACAAAGAACTTGCCGTAATAAAGTTCTAATCCGGCAGTCTTCGGCGTACTGTCCGCCACGCCGCAAACAACGGCGCGGCGCGGCTGCCGTAAACGCCGCGCCGCGCGCTTTGCGCGCAAAGGAGTTTGCATGAAACACGCGGCGCTTACCCTAACGGTATTCTGTGCCTTCTGCGCCGCCGCCTTTGCCGTGGACACGCTCTGCTGTAAATGGCGCGGATCGTCCAGCTTTAGCAGTCTCCGGCAATTGATAAGCAGCCTCTGTTCGCGCAGCCCCATCCGCAAACACGAACTCTGCCAGGGCGCTCCCCGCCGCTTCTATGTCTGCTTCTTCTGTGCCACAGAAGCGGCAAACTTCACGCAGCTTGTTGCCAGCCCCTGCTCCAAAAGCCCCTCCAAATACCACCAAGCCTGCGAAGGCGCGGAAAAAGCATTCTATACCTGCAAAACACTGCGGCCTGGAGTCCCGCAGTTTCAAGCAGCTCGCGCTTAGTCCTTGCTCCAAAAGCCCTCGCCGCTATCAAGACCCGCTTTAGATGCTGACGCGCCCGGTTTCCGCCTTGACGCGGAGCCATGCGCCGGATGACCGCCGGCCCTTTGATATCAATGCGCTTGAGGCTGAAAGAGCGGCATGGGAATCGGAAAAAATGACCCATTACCGGCTTGCCAGAACATTTTAAAAACGCGGTTTCACAAGGCTTTAGCCTGAGAGACCGCAGGACGTGTTCCGAAACCAACCGGGTTTTGGAACACGTCTATTGAACGCTTATCAGCCGGAGCCGGAATATTCGATTACGGTTATTCCAGGCAGGGAACCGTTAATGGTTCTTTCCGGTAATTTCCGATGGACGGCGAACCCCTTTGAAGGGCGCGATCCGGTTCAGGCGCTGCCAGCGAGTTTGCCAGTATCGATGCGGTATATGCATTCCTTCGCCTTCCAGCGCTGGCAGCGCCCTAACCCCTGCGGTGGTTCTACCCCCGCAACACCCCCGCCGGGGGGCCGAAAGGCCCCCCTTAAGTTGTTGACAGTGGCGGTTTACCCCCGTCAAACCCCCGGTCTGCTGGAGGCCAAGCCGTCGAAGCCTGTTAATTGCCGCGTTACCGGCTTCCAGGCGTAAACAGTCCTGTTATGCCCGGCACAATGTGCCACTCAATTTATTTTCATTTACCATCCTTTATGTTTCATAATTTTTTAGCGCTTTATTTATTTTTTTTATTAACTCTTCCTTTTTATATGGTTTTATAATATTTATATGGTTTTATAATATAATCCACCGCTCCCATAGAGAAAGCGCGTTTTATCTCTTCCGATTCACTTACGGAGGTTAAAAATACTATAGGAATATCTTTTAAAAGACTTATGCCCCGTATTTTATTATAGGTTTCCCAACCGTCCATATTGGGCATTAATATGTCCAATAAGATTAAATCGGGAAACAGGCCGGTCAAAAAATGATCGAGAGCCTCATTTCCTGATTGGGCGGTAAAAATTTCATATTCACGCCTCAACATTATTTCGGCAATGAGAAGGCACAAATTATCATCATCCACCACGAGAATTTTTTTCTTTTTATCCACAGTGTCCATAAAAGTATACCTCCTATCGTATAATTTTTCAAAAAGTAGACAAAAAAATAATACCTTATAGAGGTTGCCGCAAAACTTCAGTTTTGCGGCAGCAACCGCTGAAAAACGCGGTTTCGTAGCCCATAGGGCGAAAAACCGCAAGAGCCTGCGCAAAACTAACCGGGTTTTGCAACAGGCTCTCTATTTAGAGCTTATCCCGGCATAACTCCAGTTTTACGGAACAGGATAAAAGCGCAACCGGGCATAAGGAGGGGGGAAGTCGCGTACCCCAGGGGGCTGCCAAAGCCGGATAGCGCCGCAGGTCCCCGCCCCCCATCAGTATTAACAGTGGGATGAATCCCCGTAATACCGCGATTTCCTTCTGTACCGGAACGGGAAGGGGCCATGCAACGGTAACAGCAACCGCCAACGCCGGAGGGCTTGAGGGCGCCGTAAAACCGGGGGATACTCCGTCCCTTGCCGTTGCTTACCGCGCCGCATGAGGATTCAGAGGAGCCCCCGGTTCCTTGCGCTGGTAATCCCCTGTACTATCGCTTCCACCGTCGCGTTTTCCGCGATAAAAGTTTTCGCGCCGTATGCTTCGGCTGCCGCGGCGGTTTCCTTGCCAATGCAGAAAGCGCCGAGACCGCTTAGGGTATGGGGACCAAAACGGGCGGCGAATGCCTTGACCGTGGAAGCGGCGGTAAATACGCAGAGGTCCAGGTCCTCGATCAGGCGTTCCCAGTACACCGCGTCCGCCGGCTGCCCGGCGTTTATGGTCTCATAAAGGGGTATATCAAGGCACTCAATACCGGCGTTGCGCAGGGTATCCGTGATATAAGCGCCGCCCAGACTTGAGCGCGGAAGAATCACCCGCTCGCCTGATTTTACGGCCCCCAGTAAGGCCCCGCATAGAGCCTCGCCGCTGAAATGAGCGGGAACAACATCAACAATGAGGCCCCGCTTTTCAAGTTCCGCCGAGGTGGCGCTTCCGATGGCCGCGAACTTCAGGGCCTTGAGCCGCCGTATATCAATGCGGTAGGTTTTCAGTTTTTCAAAGAACCGCTCAACCCCCCGGGGGCTGGTAAATACAAGCCAGTCCGCCGCGCCGGATTGGGCCGCCTCATGGAGGGCCTGCCGCAGCCGGGGCGTTTCCTCAATAATCCGCGTTTGTATTACGGGAATCTGAACCGCCTCGGCGCCCGCGCCGGCAAGCAGGCTGCAAAGTTCCTTTGCGCGATCCCTGGGGCGGGTAACGCCAATCCGCAGGGCGGCGAGGGGTTGTTTTTCATACCAGGAAAGTTTATCCGAATAGACGCATACGCCGCCGGCAACAATCAGGGCGGGAGGTTTGCAAGACTGTTTTGCCGCTTCCGCCGCAAGCCGGTCAAGGGGGGCGATAACTTTTTTCTGCCGGGCGCTGGTCCCCCGCTCCAACAGGGCGGCTAAGGCGCCGGGGGGCATTCCCGCTTCCATGAGGCTGCGGCATACGGCCTCCACCGAAGCGGCGCCCATGAAAATTACCAGGGTCCCCCCCGCCTGGACCAGGGCCTTCCAGTCAAGCGCCGACGCGCCGTCCCGGCAATGGGCTGTAACAAGGTGTACCTGGGAGCTGCAATCCCGGCGCGTCAGGGGAATGCCGAAATATCCAGGCACGGCAATAGCGGCGCTGATTCCAGGAATTACCGCAAAGGGAACCCGCGCCTCCGCAAGCGCTTCAAGCTCCTCGCCGCCCCGGCCAAAGAGCAGGGGATCGCCCCCCTTCAGGCGGACAACCCGTTTTCCCTCACGGGCCTTTTGAATCAAGAGGCGGTTAAGCTCGCCCTGGGGCATGGCGTGTTTTCCCCCGCGTTTTCCTACATAAACGGTTTGCGCGTCCGGGGGAAACAGCGACAAAACCCCCGGCCCAACCAGGTTGTCGTATAATATGATGTCCGCCTTCCGCAGAACCCGCAGCGCCTTGAGGGTGAGCAGTCCGGCGTCTCCCGGCCCGGCTCCCGCCAGCCAAACTTTTCCTTGCCCTTGCATATCCGCCGTGAAGTTTAGACCCTTGGGAAGGCCCCTGTCAAGCCGGGCGCTCGTAAAAAAGTCCGCGGATTAACACGGATTTAAGCATATAATCCGTGTTAATCCACGAAATCCGTAGACCTTGTTAAACGCGCCGCTACTCCCGCGCCGCGGCCTTGGCGTCTTCCCAGTAGCGGTTCATCAGGGCAAGGGTTTCTTGGCCCATGGGCTGGCCGCTTTTTTTCATCTCCCCTTCCACATAGGTAAACCGCCGGAGGAATTTTACGTTGCTTCGATGGAGGGCCGCCGAGGGGTCCGCCCGGCAGTAACGGCAGAGGTTGATCACCGAAAAGAGCAGGTCCCCCAGCTCTTCTTCTACCGCCGGCGATTCCGCGTCCGGTCCGGCCAGGCCCAGGGCTTCGGCGCTCTCCGCAAGCTCTTCCTGTATCTTATCCATAATCCCCTGTATGTTGGGCCAATCAAAGCCCGCTTGGGCGGCCTTTTTCTGGAGCTGACAGGCCCGGTCCAGGGGCGGCAGGGACCGGGACACCCCGTCCAGCAAGGAGTCCTTGGGTTTCCGGCCCTCCTGTTCCACCTTGATCCGCGCCCAGTTGTCAAGGACCTGCGCGGAGCTTAAGGGCCGCGGGCCGTCAAAAACATGGGGATGCCGGCGGACCAGCTTTGCCGCAATGCCGTCGAGCGCGTCCGCCACGGAAAACAGGCCCTCCTGCTCATACATATAGGCGATCATCGTGGTCAAAAGGAAGAGGTCTCCCAACTCTTCCCGGACATGCTCCGGGTTCTGGGCGTCGATAGCTTCCAAACACTCGTAGGTTTCTTCGACTAAATTGCCCCGAAGCGTCCGGGGGGTTTGCTCCCGGTCCCACGGACAGCCTTCAGGGGACCTGAGTTTTTTTATAATATCGTAGAGACCCTCAAAGGCCCTTGTTTCTTGCCGCATACCCCTACCCTACCCTATTTCCCGGTCTTAGGAAACCGGCGGCCCGTCAACGTGTTACAGACCCCGCGGGGCCCCGGTCCCCGCTGTCAACAATAGACGTGTTCCAAAACCCGGTTGGTTTCGGAACACGTCCTGCGGTTTCTCAGGCTAAAGCCTGCGGACTAAAGTCCGGTGAAACCGCGTTTTTAAGCGGAAGCTGTTCTGAAAC
>JAITHL010000015.1 GCA_031279975.1 Treponema sp.
CACGATCGACATTTATTTTGCGCATCCGTATCATTCGTGGGAGAGGGGCCTTAACGAACATACCAACGGGCTTCTCAGACAGTACCTTCCGAAAAGAGTACCGTTCAATACCCTGACTCAAAAACAGCTTGACAAAATCGTTTCAAAAATCAATAATCGGCCTCGCAAGGTTTTAGACTACCTGACTCCTTACGAGGTTTTTCGCCATAAAATTCGCGCTTCAAAAAAAATTCCGCGCTTGAAAAAATGAAGGAAGAAGCGGAGCGGGAAGAGGAAAGAAAGACCCCTGACTGTCCGCGTTGCCGGAGAGAGCGGATTGCGCGGAACGGGATCCGGAAAGGGAAGCGGTGGCATCTCCGCCGGGAACGCGGGAAGGGCTTCGCGGGGACTGCCGGGACGAAGGATTTTGAAACCGGTCCGGCGGTTTAGCCCCTGATTATCGCCCCCCTCATCGATCATTTGGGCGCATTTTTTGGGGCGGAGCCGGAGGCTCCGCCCCAAAAAACCGGGCTTTCCGCTGCAATCCCTTGCGCGGAAATACGGAGCCCCGTTCGTACAATTCCTGTCCATTCGCGTAGCGCGGGGTTAAATTTCGATTCCGGCGGCGGCTTCCTGGGGGCAATACTGATTAAATTGTCTAATCAGCATTGCCCTTTGTATTTGCTCATTTCATTACGCAAATGCGGGTAAGAAGGACTGATTAAACCCTCGATTGGATTTAATCAGTCCCTTCCTAGGGCAAATACCGCTTGAAAATCTCCGCCATTACCGGGGGCAATATCCTTCAAAAAAAGCTCAGTAAAGCCCTCTTCTGGCCCTCAGCGGCTTAATGTTTTTTCCTACGGTAGCCTTTATGGACTGTTAGTCCATGCCCCAACCTCTCCCCATTACAGTCTAGTTTGCCAGTGTTGGCAAAACCCTATTAGAACAATAGACCATAACTCCAACTCCATTAGGGTTTCTAGCAATTTTTACCGCTTCAGGGGCGGGGATTGCGGAAAACCGCCAGGGAACCGCTGATTGCGGACCGAAGGTCCGAAGTCCATTTAATCAGCGGTTCCCGATCATCTCTTTGATTTCGATACCCTTCCCGCTCTTTTTTCCCATACTTCCCTTCCAGGGAAGAGCTTACCACATGGCAATAGACAGGAGAATTTCTATGCGTTTATCCTGCGCCGAGCCTGGGGGTCTTGACCCTTCCCAGATGTTTCTGTATAAAGAAACAAAGGATGGCGCGGCATGACAGGCGAGGGCAGATACGGCGGTTACGGCGGACAGTATGTTCCAGAAATCCTGATGAACGAGATTATCAATCTGGAGAAGGCGTACCGGCGGTATACCCAGGACGGGGCGTTTATCGCGGAGCTGGAGGGTCTCCTGCGGGACTACGCGGGGCGGCCCTCCCGTTTGTACTACGCGGAAAAGATGAGCCGGGACCTGGGGGGGGCGCGGATATACCTCAAACGGGAGGACCTGAACCATACGGGTTCCCACAAGATCAACAATGTCCTGGGCCAGACCCTCTTGGCAAAGAAGATGGGGAAGACCCGGATCATCGCTGAAACCGGCGCGGGCCAGCACGGGGTTGCCGCCGCCACCGCCGCGGCCCTGCTGGGCCTGGCCTGTGAGATATTCATGGGGGAAGAGGATATGGAACGCCAGGGCCTCAATGTGTACCGGATGCGGCTCCTCGGCGCGGCGGTCCATCCGGTGAGCGCGGGGACCCGGACCCTCAAGGACGCGGTGAATGAGGCCATGCGGGAATGGGCAAGCCGGGTCCATGACACCCACTACGCCCTAGGCTCGGTTATGGGGCCCCATCCCTTTCCCCTGATGGTCCGGGACTTCCAAAGCGTGATCAGCCGGGAAGCCCGGCGGCAGATACTGGAGCGGGAAGGCCGGCTTCCCGCGGCGGTGATCGCCTGTGTCGGCGGGGGCAGCAACGCCATAGGGATGTTTTACCACTTTATCCCGGATACGGCGGTGCGGCTTATCGGCTGCGAGGCCGCGGGCCGGGGGATAGATACGCCGTATCACGCGGCGGCCATAAACCGGGGGCGGGCGGGGATATTCCACGGCATGAAGTCCTATTTTTGCCAGAATTCCGAGGGGCAGATCGCCCCGGTCTATTCAATCTCCGCGGGGCTCGACTATCCCGGGGTCGGGCCGGAACACGCCTGGCTCCACGATACAGGGCGGGCCCAGTATATACCGGTCAGCGACGAGGAGGCGGTCCGCGCCTTTGAATACCTGGCCCGGACCGAGGGGATCATCGCCGCCATAGAGAGCGCCCACGCCGCGGCCTATGCCCGCGTTCTTGCCCCAGCCTTGCCCAAAGACCAGGCGGTCCTCGTCTGCCTTTCCGGGCGGGGGGATAAGGATGTGGCGGCAATAGCCCGGTACCGGGGCAGCGGGATACGGGAATAGGGGGTGCGTTATGAGCGCTATTGGAAAAGCCTTTGAACCAGGGCATAAGGCGTTTATCGGATTTGTTACCGGCGGAGACCCCAGCCTGGAACAAAGCGAGGAATACATCCTGGAAATGATCCGGGCCGGGGCGGACCTGGTGGAGATCGGCGTTCCCTTTTCAGACCCCATTGCCGAGGGGCCGGTAATACAGGAGGCGAATCTCCGGGCCCTGGCCGCCGGGACTACCCTGGATAAACTGTTTTGCCTGGTTGAACGGCTCCGGCTGAAAACCGCCGCGCCCCTGGTTTTCCTGAGCTACCTGAATCCGGTGTTCCATTACGGCTATGAGCGCTTTTTCCGCCGGTGCCAAGAAGCCCGGGTGGACGGCCTTATTGTTCCCGACCTGCCCTTAGAGGAACAGGGGGAGGTCCGCGGCGCGGCGGCCCCCTATGGGGTGGACCTTATCTCCCTGGCGGCCCCCAGCTCCCAGGACCGGATCAAGAAGATAGTCCAGACCGCGGCGGGATTTCTCTATGTGGTTTCCTCCATGGGCGTAACCGGGGTCCGGCGGGAGATAGAAACGGACCTGGCCGCTCTCATCGCCCGTATCCGCGGGGAAGCCGCTGGCCGGGCTGAACGGCTTCCCGTGGCCGTAGGTTTCGGCATCCATACCCCGGCCCAGGCGTCGGCAATAGCCCGGCTTGCCGACGGGGTCATAGTGGGAAGCGGCATTGTGAAGATCATCGCGGAACACGGGGCGAAGGCGGGGGCGCCTGTCTACCGCTATGTTAAGGAGATGAAAGCAGCCGTGGAAGCCGCCAGAGGCTGGGGAAACACTGATTAAATCCAGGCGAGGATGCGGACTATGGCCCGAAATCAGCGCTTCTTACCCGCATTTGCGTAATGAAATGAGCAAATGCATCGAACCAGAGGTTTAGTGAACCGCTGATTGCGGGCCTTCGCTCCGGCGTCAATGTAATAGACGTGTTCCAAAACCCGGTTGGTTTCGGAACACGTCCCGCGGTTTCTCAGGCTAAAGCCTGCGGACTAAAGTCCGGCGAAACCGCGTTTTTAAGCGGAAGCTGTTCTGAAACTTCAGTTTCAAAACAGCTCTAATCATCCTTGCCCGCGATCATGTTCTTATGAACGGCCCCCATGTTTTTGGCAACCGTTCCACGGCTTTTGTGAGAACCGCCCGTGTTTTTGAAAGGGACTCGCTGTCTTTACGAACTACCCTCCTGTTTTTCCCTTGAATACAACGAATCGCTGTCCCATATAGTTTATCCCGGTGAATAGACACATACCGGTAACCAGCGCGGTATTTTCACGAATGTTTTGCGGCGCTTGCCGCAATAACATATTAACAGCCGGTTTCGCAATACCGTAAGCGGCAAAATACGCCGCCGCAATATTTACGGCAAACGCGATAACCATGAACGCCGGCCATTGCCGCGTGTTAAACGTAAAATACTTGTTAAGGAAAAAACTCAATACGCTTCCGGCGGCATAATTCGCGGCGGAAGAAACCCAATAGCCCAGCCCGGCAATATTATACAATAGAAACATAAGCGCCGATCCGGCCAGCGTGTTGATAAGGCCCACAAGAATAAACTTGAGAAAAACGCGGTCGAATATCATGCCTTAGTCCAAAACAGTTTGATGTATTACCTGCGCGGACGGATACCTGATAACAATGTATTCCCCGTCATTGAAATCAGGCTGTTTTTGCGAAAAGGCCCTTCCGGTCTGCCGCGCCAGTTCCCATTCCTTGCCTGTAAGCAGCAGAAATGATTCTCCCCGGTAATATCCGGGATCA
>JAITHL010000043.1 GCA_031279975.1 Treponema sp.
GTAGTCCGCGCCGACCAACGGGAGGGAAAGGCGGCATGGATGCCGCCGTCAGTGGACGAAGGCGGACGGAAGCCCGAAACAGGATGTTGAGGGCTGTAGTCCAGGCCCCCCGGTCCCCCTTTAAGTTGTGACAGCCCCTTTTACACCACCATAATATCCCTGCCGCCGCCGGTAACGCAGAGGCCCCCGTCCTTTTGCACGATGTAGGTATCCTCCACGCCAACCATGCCTATGCCCGGCGCCCCCTGTTTTGGTTCCAGGGCGATAACCATGTTTTCCTCCAGGGGCGCGTCAAAGCCCCGGGCAATAACCGGAAGCTCGTCCACCTGTAGGCCCACCCCGTGGCCTAAAAATTTCACCCGGTGCCCCGGGTCCACCCCCATAAAATACTGCAGTTGATCCGGGGGAATCGAGGCTAAGAGGTCTTCGTAGATCCGGGAAGGAAGGGCCCCGGGCCGCAATTGCCCGGCCAGGCGCTTCTGTATATCGATACACCGGCGCTGTTCCCGTTCCAATGCTTCGGGAACCTTTTGGCCGAATAGGTACACCTGGGTCTTATCACTGTGGTAGCCGCCGATGCCGAAACCAATATCCACAAAAACCAGGTCCCCCCGGGCCAGCCGCCGGGAACTGTCCCCGGCAAAGGGCGCGGCGGGGCCGTTGCCCCTTGCGCCATCCGGCCCGTCAAAGCGGGTTGGGTAGAGGGAATTGGTCCCAAACCCGATCTGGCCGACGATCATCTCCGTTTGAAACTGATGGAAGCGGCTTAGGCCGTGATACCCAAGCCGGTGCATGGCGGCGATGAGTTCCCCCATGAACTCCGCTTCGCTCATCCCTTCCCGCAGCAGTCCGGGAACCCGTTCTTCCAGCAGCTCCTGGTGTTTTTTTCCGGATCGGCGTATCCATTCAAGCTCGTAGGGGGACTTGACGCTCCGCAGAACCCGGAGGGGGGCATCAAGATAGTTAACCGATGCCATCTCAAAATACTTTTTTAAGCGCTCCAGGGTGATTACCGGCATGGTATCCCCTTCGATATAAACGTTCCCCAGGCGCGGCCCCCGTATGGCCGCAAGGTCCCGGTAGGTGGCGATGGGGACGATTTCCCGGTCCGGCAGGGGCGATTCTTCCTTTCCCCGGGAAAAACTGCGCCGGATTCCATACAGACAGCTTCCATCCTTGTATATAAGCAGTATGCCGTCCTGCATGGTTCCAGTAAAATAATACTGGTTTGTATTATCCATAATGATCGCCGTATCCCAATCGGGAAAAGACCGTTCCATGAGAGCGGCGAACCGGGCGCGCCGTTCAATAAGTTCTGATAAACTGAGTTCCATAATAACACTCCTTCTGAGGCTGTTCCAAAACCTGATCCTTTGGAACAGGATAGCGCGGTTTTTCGGACTGCGACCGGTTAAACCGCGATTTTTTAAGCGGCTGCTCCAGGGTATGCCATTTTGGAACAATCGCTTCTCTATACTATAATAGAGCTATTCTGAAACTTCAGTTTCAGAATAGCTTCTACTTAAAAAAGCAGTTTCGCAAGGCTTTAGCCTGAGAAACCGCAAGACTTGTTCCGAAACCAACCGGGTTTTGGAACAAGTCTAATGTATCAAAGGGGTCCACGGATTTAATGGTAATCCGTGGACCTTATTTGACGCGCAAAGAGGCGGCGATCAACTGAAGGGGAGGACGATACACGGTCAACAACTTAAGGGGGGACCGGGGGGCCTTTCGGCCCCCCGGCGGGGGCGTTGCGGGGGTGGAACCCCCGCAGAGGGGGTAGGGCGCTGCCGCGCAGCGCCCGTAGGGGGAGACTTCCCCTTCCTCATTTCTTAAGTTGTTGATAGTGGGGCAAGCCCCCTCACTCCGAACCCTCCTTGCCCGCCCCCGCCGTTGCCCGCAAAAAAGGGTCGTTTTGACCCATTTTTAGGGGGATTATTCCTTGCCGGCCTATTTCCGGCTATTCATCATAAGCCTTAAGACCGCCTCAAGGCTTTTCATAACCGTTTGGGTAATGCCGATTTTGAACCGTTCAAGCAGGCTCCGGTCATTCGGGGCGTTTCCTCCTCCTGGAACAAGCCGCCCAAGGCCACGCCCATCCCGTTGGCTATGCCTGATATGGTATCCGAAGTGGGGTATTTCAAGCCCCGCTCAATATCGCTGAGAAAGGTTATCGAAATATCAGCCCGTTCCGCAAGGGCCGCCTGTGATAACTGCCGCTTTTTCCGGTAAAACTGTATCCGCTTGCCAAGAAGCGTCCACACGTCCTGTCCGCTTAACATTTTCCTTAATTACACCTATGTATCAACTCTTTATTGAACTATAGGGAAACCCTTGTTGACAAAAATCTTATAGTTCTATAGTGCTATAGTGCTATAGTGCTATAGTTTTTATAGAACTATAGGTGAAATACGGTGGTTTTCCGTAAGGGGTTTCCTATTCTGGGGAGTTTTTTCAGGTCTTTGGCGTGTCATTTTGATCCACTTTGCTCCGCAAAAGGGCTGGAAACGGCTTTTTGTTGCCCGCCTTTGAGCGGGAAACCGGCTCTTGAGGGCTGGCAAAGCCCCTTAATGCCGCGCAAGCGGCTTCCAAACAGCCGGAACGTTATCAGTCTATCATACAGTGGCATGGGACACAAAGGCGGCTGCTGCCTGGGCTGCTTCACCGGGGAATACCCCGCCCCGGGGAGGGCTGAGGGGCCGGGGCGGCCTTTGGTCAGGCGTAGAGGAGCCTGCCCCGGGACGCGGGAATTTTCCGCCCCAGGGACCGGTTGGTTTCGGAACACGTCCTGCGGTTTCTCAGGCTAAAGCCTGCGGACTAAAGTCCGGTGAAACCGCGTTTTTAAGCGGAATCCCCTGAGAGTTTCAAATTGTCAGGGAATAAATATCCCGGCCTTAACCGCCGTCATGGAATAATGGCGGTATGCGCCGGACGCCCCCTAGGGCTTACGTATCCGTACACGCATGTACTATTATATCACATCTTTTGGACCTGTCAAGAAAAATAAGATGCCAGTCACCTAGGACAAGGCTGATAAAGCAAACCGAACCACGGAAGGCACGGAAGGGACGCGGAAAGGAAGTCCTTTTCCGTGTGATTTCCGCGTTTCCCGTGGTTTTAATCCGTGGGCTGTGTTTAAAACCCTGATTTAATCAGTGCTTCCCTAGGACAACGCTGATAAAGCAAACCTCCAGTTCAACACGGATTAGAAGGATTTTGTCACCGGCAGCTCCCGGCCCGCTATGCGCTTAATGCCAGCCCGGCCAGTTCTTTCCCTCCAGCCCGCGAGCCCCTATTCCTTCACGCCCCCCACGTTAAGGCCCACCACAAAGTAACGCTGCATAAAGGGGTACACCGCGAGGATCGGCACCGCGGCGATCACCGTGATGGCGGCGCGTATGCTCACCGGCGTTACCATGCCCGACGATTGGGACATCGCCATAGCCCCCACGTCCGCCGCGCCCCGGGACTGGGCCTGGCTGGATTGCAGATACTCCATGAGCTTGTACTGGAGCGTGTGCAGATTCACCCT
>JAITHL010000103.1 GCA_031279975.1 Treponema sp.
TTTAAAAATAGCCCGCGGATTGCGCTGATTACCGGTAACAAAATCTGTGAAAATCAGTGCTAATCCGCGTTAATCCGCGGTCTCTTTTGATAATGCCGAATTATTCAGCGTTGCCCTAGAAAGACCAGATAAAATCAAGTTTAACCTGATTCAGGAGATACCCGCCGTCCGGGTAGGGATTGGCGATGTACCGCTCGTTGTACAGGTAGAGCTTATCCTGGATGACGATGGACAGCCCTTTGCCAATGGTGAAGGTAAGGCCCGGCTGGAGATAGCAGCCCTTGAAAACCGAATCCCGGTCCGGGGTCTTGTGGTTCAGCTCCTCGTGGAGCGTAACGCCGTCAATATCGAACTGGACTTCAAGGCCCGCCGCAACCTTGGGGCGCATCTGGTAACTGCCGAAGAGCCGTACCTCGTGGTATACAAACGAACACTCCTCATCGTATACCGTATCGCCAACCTTATTCAAACTATGCAGACGGTACCGCGCCCCTAACCGGGTGTCGTAGAAATACTCGTTGATTGCCGTGAAGTACAGGTCAAACCCGGGCATACAGGAGGCCGCGTAGCGCTTCTCCGCTTCCCCGGCGCTGGCCGTCCCCGCGACAAGCGGCGCGGCGGCCTTGACCAGCTCCTGGTCTATGCCGATGTTGCGGAATTCCCCCTCCAGGATGAAAAGAAAATCGTACCGGGAAAGGACGGCGGCTTGTATCCCAAAGAGGAGGTCAAAGCCGTGGCCGAAGGCGTTTCCCGGGGTGATAACCCCGTCGTAAAAGAAGCCCTTTGGTTTTACCGAAAGGCTGAGGCCCCCCAGGGTTTCATGGATATACAGCGCGCCGAACCTCGTCTGGCTGAAGAAACTGGCGAGGCTGTCAAAAAAGCGCGGCTGGTCCGCCTCCGCGACATAGGCGCCGCTTCCGAAATTCGCCCCGAAACTCCCCCCGTACAGGGAACTGCCCAGATATGTGCCGGCGTCCCAGGAAAGGCCGAATAAAAGGCCGGGTATCTTGAAGGGCGTTACGGCGACCCGTATCCCCCGCACCTCGTCGTAGCTGGTATCGGTGGCGGTATGCTCCAGCGCGGATGTGCCGAAGATGCCGTCCCCGATAATGCCGGCGGTAATCGTAAATACGTTATTCCAGACATTAAACCAGCCGTAGGCGTTGATGGTATCGAGAAAATTTACGGATTCATCCTCAACCGCTTCGCCCTCCCCGTCCACGCCCAGGATCAGGGGGCCCATGTTTTTGCGGAACGTGAGCTTCATCCCCCCCTCTTTACGGGAAAACACCGCTGAAAGCTCGGCCCGCAGGCTCGTCCCGTCGTCAAAGTCGTCCTCGGCGCCGCTTCCGCCCGCAGAGGGGGCGCTGCCCCCGTGGCCCGCGTGCTGGACCACCGGGAACCCGCCGTCCTCCGGGGCGGGGGCCGCGGAGCGCCGGGTGTCAAAGAATACCGACGTTGGGGATTCCGCGCCGTCTTCTTTTTTCCGGGTATCGGTTTCAATCATGAGCCGGGTCTTGAGATAGCCGCCGATGCTAACCTCCCCGCCGAGGACCTCCAAGGAGCGGGATTCCCCGCGCTCATCGGCGGGATTGGAGTGGGGGTGGGGCCACGCGCTGAAGGCGGCGCCCAGGCAGAAAACCGGAAAGAACAGTGCCGCTTGCAAAACCGCGTTGATTTTGAAGCGGCTTTTTGGTTTTGCCGGGTCCTGCCCGGCAAAACCGCCTTTTTCAAGGAAAAGCCGCTTGCCCATGCCTAATACTCCAGGATAGTAACGGTAAAGTTCCGGGTTAAGGGGCCGTTCAGGGTCTGGCCGTTACTCCAGCCCCTTCCGGTAAGGCCCTCTACCCATTTGTCCGTGTACGCGGCCTTGGATCCCGCGGGGACCCGCACCGTGATCTTCTTAGACTCGGTAACAGCGTCGAATAGTTTTACCCCCAGGACCGGCGGGGTGGCGCCCAGGGTGATCGTTAGATCGGCCTTTCCGCTTGATCCAAAGGCATAGTCCCCTATGCTGGTTACCTTGGGGATATACACGTTCATAAGCCCCCGCGCGCCGGGTGTGTAGGTGTACCGCAGGGCGCTGGACTCTAGGGCGGTGATCTCAGGGAGATACGCGGCTTCAAGGTACTGACATTCCTCCAGGGCCGTTCCTATATCCGTGATCTTGGGGAAATACGCCTCGGTCAGCCTTCCGCCGTGGAAGGAAGCGTTGGCCGCATAGCTTATCTTGGTTATGTTGTTCCCCCGGATCGCATGGATCAGGTTGATATTGGTCGTGGCCTCCACCAGCTCCGTTGCCGCGTCGGGCAGAATGATCCCCGCAATCGTGTTGGTAACCAGGGTGTTCTTGCTGCCGGTGAAGGCCGCGGTAAGCCCGGTATCTCTAGCCTGAAACTTCCCGTCTTTCCACAATCCGCCAACTTCCCGTTCTGCGGCAACAGTTGAAGCGGCGTTCCCGGCCTGAGTTCCAACGGTGCACGCGGAGAGGTCCAGGCTCACCTTTTTCCCCTTCCCTTCGATTGCCTTAACGAGGTTCTTCCAGTTATCCGTGGTAAGCTGAATAGCTATTGCCACGGGAATGGGGAATTTGTCAGGATTGGGATCGGTTCCCGCGCTCATGTGCCGCGCGGTGGAATTTGAAACGCCCGCGGCCCCCGCGCTGCCCAAAAAGGTCCCTACGGCTTCTATGGAAGAAACAGTCCAGCCCGGGCAGAGGGTTGTATTTTCAGTTACCGCGTCCTTGTCAAAATCCCAAGGGGTTCTCCCGTCCTTGTACCAGCCTTTGAAGGCGGCGCCCGCCGGGGCCGCCGGGTTTGTTCCGGGTTTGGCCGCCTTGCCCCAGGCGGCTACCTTCTGGGCCGGAATGGTTGACCCGGCGAAGGTAACGGTATATTCAGGCCCGGCTGGGGTCTGCGCGGGCGGAGGGGGATCGTCGTCCGCGGAATTTTGGCATCCGGTAAAGATGAGCGCCCCTATTAGTAAAGCGCTGGTGATAATTTTTTTCATAAGATACTTCCTTTAGTTAGTGGTTACCGTGAGTGTAATGCTCTGGTTTTCGGTAAGGTTGGTGCCGCTTCCGGCCTGGGTTCCGTCCCAGCCCAAGCCTCTCAGACCCTTCTTCCAGTCGTCGTCATAGCCCGCTGCCCCGGAGGGGGTTTTAACCGTAACGGCTCTCGCGCTGGTAATGCTGGTGAATATGTTGGTTCCCACTGCGGGAGCGGTATTCCCCATGGTAATGGCCAGGGCCGCGGTGTTGACGCATCCGTAAAACACCTGGTTCCCGATCTCCTCAATTTTGGGAATTTTTAACTCTACCAGGGCGGTGCATCCCCGGAAAGCGGTATTCCCGATTTCGGTTGCCAAAGGCAGATCGAGGGTCTTGAGCGCGGCCCAGCCCCTAAAGGCGCTTGCGCCTATGACTGTTGCCTTGGGCAGGGAGAGGCTGGTAAGGGGGATGTTGGTACAGTTGTAAAAAGCATTATCGGGAACGTCCGTTATTCCGGCTGTGTCCAAGGTTAGACTGGCAAGGACGGTGCAGCCGTAAAAAGCGCCCGCCCCAAGGGCCTTAGCTTTGGGAAAGTTTGCCTTGGTAAGTTTCGTACATGAACGCAAGGCGTTTATCCCAATAGTCTCTATGTTTGCCCCGCTTATCTCCTGAAGGCTGATGAAATTTAAAAAGGGTCTTCCGTTAGCGGCTCCAGCGGTTGCCCCGCCCTGTATGGCTGTCGCCGCGGCGGGAAGGATCAGCTTAACAATCCTATCCTTCCCGGCGGTGGAATCAGCGGCCGCGGCGCTGGCAGCGTCTGGGACGGCGTTAGGGGCGAAGATTCCGTTTGACCGAAGCCCAACGCCTGTGGGTTCGCCTGAGGTTGGGGCCGCCGCCTTCGTACAAGCGGAAAGGTCAAGCTCCACATACCGCGCCTCCGTGTCAATTGCCTGGAGTATCCCGTTCCAGTTTGCCGGGGTTAGCTGCCAGTTCAACTGAAACCGCGCCAAACCGCCGTCAGAACTCATTCCGGTGGACCCATTGGGCGGAATAGCTTGAAGGACCTTTCTGAAGCCCCCTAAATCGGCGGGCTTATGTACCGTAGTATCAGCGGGAAGCAGTTCTACAGGAGGCGGAGAAGACGGGGGGGGGGCATTGCTATCGCTCTCGGTCTTACACCCGGCAATGGCAAAGCTCAACAGCATACAAACCGGGGCAAGGGTCCTCGCCAATTTCCGGCGGGACCAACCCCCTGATCCTGATGGATTTTTCATAGGTGCTCCTTACTTGAGAAAAAGATATGCCTTTACCGGAAATTTCGATTATCCAAGACCCTGGCGAAGGGCCTGTACATTCATTGGACAGAAACGCCGTTCTTCGTGAACGACACTTCATAATATAACGCTTATTTGAAAAAGATCAACCAAAAATCCCGCCGCAATTCAAAAAATTCCGGCTGCGTCAAAAAAATCCGCGGATTGCGAACCTTCGGTTGCGAACCTTCGGTTGCGAACCTTCGGTTGCGAACCTTCGGTTGCGAACCTTCGGTTGCGAACCTTCGGTTGCGAACCTTCGGTTCGGCACGGATTTTTACGGACTAAAACGCCGTCCATCCGTGCCGAACCAAGGGAGCGAAATCCGCGGGCCCTGGTTAAAAGCCTAGTTTAATCAGTGATTTTCTAGGGCTAATCCGCCGTGTCAACATACCGCATAACCATATCCAAGGGCATGGTGAATATCCGAGCAACCTCCGCGGGGCTCGTCCCATGGCGTAATATCCTTCTTATCGCTTCCTCCCTGCCGCGTTCCAAGCCCTGCTCCCGGCCTCGTTCCAAGCCCTGCTCCAAGCCCTGTTCCCGGCCTTGCTCTAAGCCCTGCTCCCGGCCTTGCTCTAAGCCCTGCTCCCGGCCTCGTTCCAAACCCTGCTCCAAACCTAATTCCATGCCCCGCTCTAG
>JAITHL010000107.1 GCA_031279975.1 Treponema sp.
TTCCCGATCCAGCAGGTATAGCCCAGTTGGGGCGGGTCCCAGCGGGCCTCCTCCAGGTCAAAGCCGAGCTGGGCCAGGGGTATGGTATCCCGCAGCACGGAAAATACCACCGTGTAGTCCAGAGGCCGGTCCAGGTACAGGGCTGTCAGGCTGGTCAAATGGGAGAAACCGCTTTTCATAGACATAAATTTCCGGTACTCCTCAAAAGAGAGGGGGCCAATATGGATTTCAAATTTTCCGGTGATGGTCATATAGGTCCGCCCGATCTGGAGGTTCACCCCCAGGCTTGAGTTTTTCTTTCCCAGAACCGCGTAATTTTCCGGGGGAATATCGTAGGCCGCGGGGACAAACTCCCGGATTGTTAAGTTGAAGCCAAAGCTCCGGCGGAGCGCGTCCTCCAGGCCCCAGCGGTTTTTTACCAGGAAGGAAAAATGCTCCGCCGCGCTGAGGACGCCCTGTTCCTGGCGCTCAGTATAGCCCTTGCCCGGGGGGAATCCCGCCAGGGCCTTGATGATGTCCGTGATGGGGTCCTGATCCGGGCGGTCAAAGCTCAGGGCCTGCTGGTTGGCCGCGAAGGCGCGGTAGTATAAGGAAAGAAAACGGTGGTGGATAATGTCCAGGAACCGCCGCCAGGTATTATCGTAGTAGTTGTGGGAGCGCCGGAACACGTAACTGGTAAATTCCCGCGGCATGGGGCCGTTTACCCCCAGGAGGCCGAAAAAATACACGATCACCGTGGCGTCCACCCCCGCCTGCCTGCCCCCTTCGATGATCCCGGCAATCTCCGTGGGGGGAAAGTTCAGATAGGGCGCTTGGCCAAAGCGGACGTTCTCCTCCCCGGGGGTCTTCCCATGCCCCAGCCGGGGGCCGCTTGCTTTCGCGTTATCCAGTTTGCGGATAAAGCCCCAGAAGTCCGGGGCGGAATGGCTGTTCCGCAGATACTTGACCGCTTTTTTTACTGAATTTCTGATGTTTTCCATATTGCTATAGTTCCCGATTGGGGGGTGGTAAAATGAATCTCTAAAAAGGTATTAACCGGGGTCAGGGATTTGAATAGCTCCCCCGCGATCCGGGCGAAGGTATACCATCCCATGCCCGCGTAGGCCGCTTCGTCCAGGGTAAACCGCAGTTTCCAGCCCCACTCATAAAAAACCGCTCCCCCCAGGATGAACCGGAAGGCCGCGCTTTCGCTTTGCAGGGCCATAATGCCGTTGATCATACGGTCCATTTCCTCCGCCGGCCTTAGGGGATAGGAGCGCAGCATGGCCCGGAAGAGTTCCAGGGGGCCTTCCCCTTCCTGCCACAGGAGGGCGGAAAGGTTCATCACAATATGGCTGAGCCGGGCAAAGTCCCCCCGGCCTCCCCGCTCGACAAGGGGGTAATCCGGCCCGGTGGGGAGGGTCATAAAGACCGCCCGGGGGGCCATGGCCGAGGAGGAGGCGAATTCAGCCCCCCCTTCCAAAAGCAGGGGTAGGTCCCGGTTCGTTACCAGGAGGTCCGCCGCGAACTGGGACGCCTCATCCCCGGCGGGGGAAAAGGAAACAAAGGCCTCGGTCCCCGCATAGGCGCCGCGGGCATGGCTCCGGGTCAGGGTTTTCCGGCGTTTCAGACTGAAAAAGCGCCGTTTGCTTCCCCGGTCCCCGGATTCGTCGTAAAAATTCGCGGCGCTGAAGAGCTGTTCATTCCGCTCATTGAAGAAGTCAATATTCCGTACCGCGGCCACCTCAAAATCCCCCATGGCGGTCCGGTCGGGGACAAGGTGGAATTCATAGGCGTCCCGGTCTATGACGGTCCGGTTCGACCGTTTGGGGAAGAGGTTCAAGACGGGAACGCAGTTGAGCTTCAGGGACGCGGTCTTGATATTCGCCTCCAGGGCCTGTTCCCGGCGCTTAAAGGCAATGACCAGGTCCGCCGGGGCCGCCGCGTTTCCCAGGGCGGACGCAAGCCCTTGGACCGCGAAGAATTTAAAGAAATCCGGGTAGGTAAGAAAATTCCGCAGTATCCGCAGGCCCCGGGTATTGGCTTTGAAGGCCGGTCCGAAGAGTTTTTCCCCGGTCGTCATGGGAACGGCAAAGCCTACCCCGGACAGGGCCGCGTACTCCCCGCTTCCCCCGGCCCTGCCGTATACCCCAATAACGTCATGGGCAAGGAGGCGCAGCATGAGGGAAGCGTCGGCTTCCGAGAGGTTGAGGAAGATACGGATGTCGCCGGTGAGGGACAGGGCGCCCCCCGGGGGGCCGGAAAACCGTATATGCAGGGCTGATTCGGCGCCGGAATTTTTGATCCCCAGGCTTGACAGGTCATGGATATACCCGGCCTGGGTCAAGGTAAAGGCCGCGAGGGGAAGGTCTTCCGCGCAGGCAAAACGGCAGGGGGTATTCACCCCGGGGACCTGGGCCTCAAAAATCGTGCCCGCCTTGAGGGGCGCTCCCTTTTTGACGTTCCCGTCGTCCATGTTGGCCGCCGCTTCCAGCACCGCGCCGGAGGGAACCGGGTACAGGGCGTCCGGGGCCACCGAGTTGAGCACGGACTCCAAAAAAGGATAGTACCCCTCGTCCAGCTTTTTCTCTACCCGGGCCGCCAAAAAAGCCGTGCCTTCAAGGAGCCGCTCAATATAGGGGTCCTGGCAGTCCAGATCGGAAATCAGGAGCCGCCGGGCAATTTTAGGGAATTCCGCGGCAAACTCGGCGGAGAGGTTTCTAATATAGTTCAGGTTATCCCGGTAATAATCCAATAAATCCATCGGCGATCCTATGTATGTTCCCGGCGCGTTTCGGCAATGCCCGATTCAAGGTCCAGTTTGACCATCAGCGCGATCTCCCCCTCCAGTTCCTTCGGCCTGGTAAGGCCGCTGATCCGGAACGCCACTTCCGAAGCGCCGCCCTTGGCCTCATGGGGATCAACGGCGATGGAAGCGGGATCGAGGCGGGGCTCGAACAGGCAAAGCTGGTTGAAGATATGATCCCGCAGGGCTTCCCGTGAGGCGCTTGAACTCTGCCTGCCGCAGAAATCCATAATTCCGTAGCCCAGGACCGAATCAGCCGCGTCCTGATACCCCTTGAGGTCTTCCAGCGCCGCGTGGGACCGGGAATTGAACAGCATCTCAATGTTTTCAAAGATATCGTCCCGGAACTGCTTTTCACCCGCCATGGTTTCCGGGCGCTCTGATTTCTCGGCGGGCTCAAAATCCGTCAGCCGTTTCAGAATACAGGGAATGCCCTTGCCCTGCTCCTTGGTCAAACTATTTTTCCGCGCCATCCTGCCATCCTATACGGCACACCGCAACCCCGCGCCTGTACAGATTAAGAAAACAAGCGGTGGAAGCTGCGTGTCTGCTTTGCGGGCATGACCCTCTTTGCGGGGGTAGAACCCCCGCAACACCCCCGCCGGGGTGGTTCCGCGCAGCGGAACCATTAGGGAGTTTTGGGCAGCGCCCAAAACTCCAGGCCGAGTGGAGTTTTGCCAAAGGCAAAACTCCGAGGCAATCCGGGGGGCCGGATTGCCCGCCCCCCGGCCACCCCGCTTACACGCCGGTTTGCAATTGCTTTTCCTTGGTATGCCGGTCTATGGCCAGCTCGATCAGTTTGTCCAGCAGGGCGGAATAGGAAATTCCGCTGACCCCCCAGAGTTTGGGGTACATGCTGATCTTGGTGAACCCCGGCATGGTGTTGATCTCGTTTACCAGGAGGCCCCGGTCTTGGGTCAAAAAGAAGTCTATCCGCCCAAGCCCTTCGCAGCACAGGGCCTTGAAGGTCCGGATCGCCATGTCCTGGACCGCGCCAACCTGGGCCGGGGAGAGTTTTGCGGGAATTTCCAGTACCGCCCCGTTTTCATCCAGGTATTTCGCGTCATAGGAATAAAACTCATGGTTCGCAATGACCTCCCCCGGGGCCGACGCGATGGGATGCTCGCTGCCTAGGACCGAACATTCAATTTCCCGGCCTTGTAGGTATTCCTCCACCAGTATCTTCCGGTCATAGCGGAAGGCGTTTTCCAGAGCCTCCCGGTACTCCCCCCCATGGCGGACCTTGGCGACCCCCACGGAGGACCCCATATTCGCGGGTTTGACAAAGAGGGGCAGCCCCAGGGCCGCGGCGGCTGTTTGAAAATCCGGCGGGGCTTCATGGGCATGGACCGCGATGAACTTCCCAATGGGAATGCCCGCGTCCCGCAGCAGGCGTTTCATCACATCCTTATCCATCCCCACCGCGGAACCCAGGACCCCGGCGCCCACAAAGGGCAGGTCCGCCAGCTTTAAGAGCCCCTGTACCGTGCCGTCCTCCCCAAAGGGGCCGTGGAGTATGGGGAATATAACGTCCAGGGCCTCCCCGTTTTGCATGGCGGACAGGTTGGCCACCATGCCCCCGCCCTGGGGCAGCAGGGCCGCCGGGCTGCCCGATGGGGTAAGCCGTATGTGTTTGGGGTCCTCCGGGTTAAGCAGAAATTGGGTCTCCCCGTGTAAAAACCAACGGCCCGTTTTATCGATGCCGATCAGGACGGGCCGGTATTTTTCCCGGTCCAGGGCGTCGAAGATGTTCTTTGCCGATTGGAGGGAAACCTCATGCTCCGCTGATTTCCCGCCGAATAAAATGCCTACGGTGATTTTCTGTTTCATCCCTACAGCCTACACCCCATAACGGGCAAGGTCCACTGTTCCCGATGCGGAAACCGCCACCCCTTCGGCCCGGAGCAGCGCGATTTGCCGTTCCCGCCCGGCGCCCGGCGGCAGGGCTATCCGCCCGTCGGCCTTAACTATCCTAAACCAGGGAAGCCCTTCCTTTTCGGTCAAACTGTGGAGTATCCGGACCACCTGCCGGGCGCCCCCGGGCAGGCCGGCGGCTAGGGCGATATTCCGGTAACTGGAAACCCTTCCCGGCGGCACCGCCTTCAATGCCTGGATGATTAAACTGGTTGATTCCCGCATAGCGCCCATGGTATCCCCGGGGCTTTATTTGAACAAGCCGTAACGCGAACAGGCAGGTTCCCAGCCTGGCGGTTCCCGCGCAAAGGGGCCGCTCCTGCCGCGCCCGGGTCTCCAGGAGCTGGGAAAGCGCTGATTAAATGGACTTCGGACCTTCGGTCCGCAATCAGCGGTTCCCTATTATTTTTCTCGTTTTCCTATAGAAAACGCCGGCATAAATGCCGGACGAAAAATCACCCTAAAGCAGCGCTGAATGCGGACTTTAGTCCGCATTCTCGATTGAATTATTCAGCGCTTCCCTACGGGCAGACCACACGGAAACCCAGATAGTCGTACCGAACGTCCGGGCAGGCGTAGTCACGGTAGGCGACCGCGCGGCTGGAGGCGCCGTAGTACCAACAGCCGCCCCGCATCACACGGTTGCTGCCCGAAGCGGCTCCGTCAGCCGGCGTACTGCTTGTTATGGTTTCAGACCAGTCCCAGCACCATTCAAACACATTCCCGCTCAGGTCATACAGAACCGCGCTGTTGGCATCTTTCGTCCCCGCCGGGCGCGCGCCGTAAGCGGGATCAGTGTTTCCTACATCATACGCATTAACATCATACCAGGCCACATCGCCCTCCGTTTCGCTCCCCGCATAGGTATAGCCCCAGTTGGCGCTGTCCCCCTGGTTCCCGCCCCGGGCCGCGTATTCCCACTCCGCCCCGGTGGGCAGGCGGTACCCGTTGGCCCCGCTTTTCATCACCGCCGTGTCCGCCGCCGTTGCGTTCCCGCCATCATCGGTCGATACTTTCAAAACCGTGCCATAGGTGCTGTCGGTGTAGTACACCGGCTGCTTTCCGGTCAGCTCGCTGTAGGCGTTGCGCCACACTATCGCGTCCCGCCAGTTTATCATCGTTACCGGCCGGCTCTTCCGCTCCGCTGCCGTCCATTCAGCGGGATCATCCGTCCCCGTTCCATCCTCGCCGCTCCCCGCATAGGGGTATCCTTCTTTTCCCGCATTGGCAAAAGTATAGCCCTTGGTTGCCGCCCAGTCGTACACTTCCTTCCACAGTTGATAGGTGGTTTCGTATTTGGCCATTGTAAAGGCGCTCATGGTTAAGTTACGGCCTGTGATAAACACGCCGTCGCTGCCAGCGCCGGTAACGGTTCCCGCCGGAATAGCGGCCATGGTCCGGCGCGTTTCCGGGGTGGTAAAGGTGTAGCCCGTGTCCGTTCCGGGACCGCCAGGACCACCAGGAACTTCTGGCTCGCCGCCGCCGCCGCTTCCGGCGGGGCTGGGCCGTTTTGGGGGCGGCCCTCCCTTCCGCCCGCCGGCTCCTGTTTCAGCCCGCCATCCCGCTCCGCTTCACGGCCCCAAACGGTAGCCCATGCCGTAGACGGTTACGATGTATTTCGGCGTCTTGGGGTCATCGCCGATCTTCGCCCGGAGCCGTTTGATGTGGCTGTCCACGGAACGGTCGAAGCCGCCGTAGCCGTCCCCTTTTACCGCATCCAGTATCTCGTCCCGGGTGAATACTTTCGCCCGCTGGGACATGAGGAGGGCCATGATACGGTACTCGTCCCGGGTGAGGAGCAGGGGCTCCCCGCCGCGGCTGAGGATACGGTTTTCCGTATCCAAAAACAAATCGCCGCAGGCTATGGCCGCCGCCGCCTTTTTCCCGCCGCCGCGCCGCAGGGCCGCTTTGACCCGGGCCATAAGCTGGCGGGGGCTGAAGGGCTTGCACACATAATCATCCGCCCCAATGGCGAGTCCTTGGATAATGCTTTCCTCATCGGCCTTGGCGGTGATCATGATGATGGGAACATCCGAATTCCGCCGGACCTTCCGGCAGAAATCCTCCCCTGAAAGGTCGGGGAGCATCAGGTCCAGGAGTATGAGGGACACGGCGTTCCGCTCAAAGAGGTCCAGCCCTTCCCGCCCGTTTTGGGCGCGAAGGGCGGTGAAACCGTGCATTTCCAGGTAGGATTTTACCAGTTCCAGGATTTTAGGCTCGTCATCCACCACTAGGACCGTTTCTTTTCCGTTCATGGAACGCAGTATACCATGAACAGGCAGCAGATAACAGAGCGCTGAATAGGCGGCGGATACTAGGCCAGGAACAAAGCGCGGGGTACAAAAGCGCCGCGCATAACGTGGCGGCGGCGTTGCTGGAAACGAAAATCAGGGCCCCAAGAGCGGCGCCCTGGTGGTGGGCATACCCAATGAGGATGATTGCGCCGAAAGGCGTTTAGGAAGCGTCCCGGAGCGCGCTTCACGGATACAAAGCCTTATGCGCCATACCTCTTGACAAATTTGGATATTTAGAGTCTGTCTATAAAGCTGGTTACTTTATGGACAGACCTTGCATTTTCTCGCCTAAAGTCTACGAAAATGCGTTTTTTAGGGAAGTCTATCTATAAATGTGTCCACACTATAGACAGACACTAATTAATATAAAATGAGCGTTCGGTTTTTTGATTCTAACGATCAGCAAATATAGCAGTTCCCCTTAAAATAGCCTAAGACCAATATTTGTATATTGCCGTTTCAAATAAGGCGTGAAGGGGAGCGGTATCACGCAACTGGCGTTTCATGTTCGACCATTCCTTTTCGATTGGGTTAAAATCAGGGGAATAGGGCGGCAGAAACAGCAAACCTATTCCCGCTTTTTCGCAAATCTTTTGAAACTGTTTCTTCCTGCGGAACCGGGCATTGGAAAGCGGATACGGCGGTTTCCCGGCGGAGCAAAGCGGCAGTAGCGGTATTTGTTGAGCGTAAATACCGTTATTACATCGCGGTAACGCTCAAGGACAAAACGGCTGAGGAGACGCTCCGGGCGGCGGTTGTGGCCTTGGGCGCGTTTCCCCGGACGCTATTAAAAACAATTACCTTTGACAATGGGCTTGAGAACGCGCCGCGCGGGAGTATAGACGCGGCACTTGGAAGGGCTTCGTATTTTTGCAAGACGTATCACCGCTAGGGTAGCGCTGAATAATTCGGCATTATCAAAAGAGACCGCGGATTAACGCGGATTAGCACTGATTTTCACAGATTTTGTTACCGGTAATCAGCGCAATCCGCGGGCTATTTTTAAA
>JAITHL010000203.1 GCA_031279975.1 Treponema sp.
GACCCGGCAACTATTGTTTGGACACACAAAAATTATGAGATAACGTAATTCATTGTATTATAAGGAATTATGAATTTTATCACCTTAGTTTGTCTTTATAACAATTGCCGGGTCAGTAAATCCAATCGAGGATTTAATCAGTGTATCTTACCCGCATTTGCGTAATGAAATGAGCAAATGCAGAGGGTAACGCTGATTAGCGTCAAGTTAATCAGCGTTACCCTAATGACCCCGGCCCTCAACCTCAACCCCGCATACGCTCCAGCATGGCGGCAAGCTCGTCTTGAAGGGCCCGGTCCGTTTCAGGAAGGGAAATCCGGTATTTTTCAAGCAGCTCTTGAAGCCGGCGGACCCAGCGGGCCGATTCATAGTGAACCATGTATTTGCGGTCAAAGTCCGCGAAGGTTTCTATTCCCTCCTCCGCGCAGGTCTGGGTGAACAGCGCCAAGGCTTCCCGCAGCAACGCGATCCGTTCCAGGTCTTCCTGCCGGGGGTTCCGCTTTACCCAGAGGGGAATAGACCGGCGGTACAAGGCCTTGTACACGGGAATGTCTATGGTAATGGCCTTGGGGCTGTAGAATTCCGTAATGAACCGCTGGTTCTTTGGCCGCCATCCGGCGTATTTTTTTCCGCCGCCGGACCCGGCTGTTTCCGCTTCAATCCTGCGTTCCGCTTCCGCCTCGTCCAAACAGGGATAGCCGGTTAAGAGGTCGTAGGGCTGGACGCCGGGTTTCCGCTCCCCGGCGCCGGTTCCCGTGCCGGCAAAGAGGCCGGCAAGCGGGTCCGGCCCGCCGCGGTCTTGGGCCTGGACTTGGCTTTGCGGCAGGACGGGCAGGGTAAAGTCTATGCCCTTGAGCAGGCAGCACTTCTTGTATTTTTTCCCGCTGCCGCAGGGGCAGGGGTCGTTTCTGCCGGTTTTCTTCTTTTTCCCTCCGGCCTCCGCGTCATCCGGCGCGGAAGGGCCCGCCGGTTTCGGCTTCGCGGGCTTGGGTTCTTCCCGGTATTTTGCCCAGCCCTGAAGCTCCTCAAGGGCGCTGGTAAGGCGGATTTCTTTTTCATGCCACGGATGATAGTCGAACAGGTCGTTGAGAAAGCCGTCAAAGCCCCCAAGCACGGACTCGTCAATAACGTTTGCCCCGTACAGGGCCTTTACGTCGGGGATAAGCTCAAAAAGATGGATGTCCGCAATGACGCTGACCAGGGCCGTAGGCGTATAGGACAGGTCGTCCCGCAGCAGGCCGGTCAAATAACGGAAGTACCCGGCCAACTCTTCCCGGCTGATCTGGCCGTCCCGGTAAATAAGGGCGCAGGCGTCAATGGCGGCGCTCCGGGCGTATTCGTATAGGCCGGCGTCCTCAATAATCTCTTTGAGCGGCTCCATGCCGCCGCCGTCATAGACGCGGCAAAGGCACTGGCTGTATGATTCCAGCAGGGCGTCGCCCCAAAAAAAGTCCAGCGTTTCCTCATTTTCCTTTAACAGGCGGACCAAAAGGGGAAAGGCCCGTTTTTCCCCGAATTGGGCCAGGAGGAACAGGGCGTAAAAGTGCAGATCGTAGTTGGATTTTTTCCGCATGATCTGCTTTCCGTTGCCGTGTATATAATCCAGGGCTTCGAGCAGCCGGGGAATCAGTTCTTCCCGGTGTTCGGCGGCTTCTAAAAGCGCCTGCCGGGGAAAGGTTGTGGACTGCCACATAAGGGCGTTGATAATTGCATCGCTGGTCATGGCGTAAGTATAGCACAGCCTGCGGGGAAAGTCGCGTCACCCCGGCTTTTTGAGCAGGTTCAACAGGGCGCGGAACTGTTTGTCCTTGCTAAGGGCTAACAGGGCAATGCCCGCGGCGCTGAAGATAAGGGCGGAGAGCGCGAAGGGGGCGCCGTAGGCGGCAACGCGCCCGCTCCCAAAGGTTAGGGCGTTTAAGCGGGAACGGAGGAGCAAGACCGGCGCGGCGGCGGCAACGGAGAAGGCTGTAAGTTTTAGGGTATAGCCCAGGGATGAACGCAGTATCCCGCCCAGGGCGATCCGGTGGTTTCGTCTTAGGAACCACAGGAGCAAGGCCGTATTCACCGCCCCGGCCAGGCTAAGAGCCAGGGCTATCCCCGCGCCTCGCAGGGGGCCGGCCAGCAGCGCCGCCAGGAGCATGTTCACCCCAAAGGAGATAATGCCCGCCAAGGTTGGGGAGGCGGAATCCCCTTGGGCGTAAAAGGCCGGAGCCAGAATACGGTTTACGGCGATGAACAGGAGGCCGCATATATGGAAGCGGAAGGCCGAGTAGGTAAGGCGCACCGATTCTTCATCAAAAAGCCGGTCTTGAAACAAAAGCCGGATCAACAGCCGCCCCTGGGATAGGAAAAAAAAAGTAACCGGGATGGTAATCAGGATGATGATGTTCAAGGCGGTGGTAAGCCGTTCATTGTACCGTTCCCAACGGCCGGTTTTGGCGTCCTCCGCAAGGTCCGGGAGCAGCACCGTTCCCAGGGAGACCGCGAAAATACCCAGGATCAGCTCCTGTATCCGCAGGGAATACTGGAGGCTTGATACCGCCCCCCGGCCCGCGTAGCCCGCCAGCATAGTGGAAACCAGGTCGTTGAGCTGGTAGGCGGCCATGCCGATCACCGTAGGCCCGATGAGTCTGAGGGTTTTCCGGCATCCGGGGTGTTTGAAGGCCCGTGTCAGGCTGGTAAAACCGAACCGGGGCGCGGCCCGGATAACAAAGGGTAACTGGATAGCCGCTTCCAGCAAGCCCCCCAGGAGTATCCCCCACGCCATGGACCGGGCGGGATTGGCGGTATAGGGGCTCAACCCATAGGCGCAGCCTATGGTCGCCAAGTTCAGGACTATGGGGGCCATCCCCGAGGGGGCGAAAATATACAGGCTGTTCAGTATGCCCTGGAACAGGGCCGCCAGGGAGATAAAGGCCAGGAAGGGAAACATCAGCCGGGTGAGGAAGATGGTTTCCCGGTAGTCCTCCAAACGGAACCAGAGAACCAGTATGGGAGCGGCCAGTATGCCCAGGCCCACCGCCAGGGACACCAAAAAGGTCAGTATGGAGAGTATGCCCGACAGGAAGGAACGGATTTCCGCTTCCCGGTCTTGGGAGCGGGTCAGATATTCCTTAAAGGTAGGGATAAAGGCGGCGGCGATGGAGCCTTCCGCAAAGAGCCGGCGGAAGAGGTTGGGGAGCATATAGCTCACGGAAAAGGCGTCCGACAGGGCGCTGGTTCCCAGCAGGCTGGCCTTGACCATCTCCCGGGCCAGCCCCAGGACCCGGGACCCCAGGGTGAGCAGGGAAAGAACGGACCCCCGTTTTACCAGGGAACCCAGGGAAGCGCCGCCTGAGCTTCCAGCGGAAAGCCCGTTTTGCCCGGCCCTAAGCACGGCTTTCCCCCGGGGCGGGCTCTGGGGGCTGGAGTATGCCCAACATATCCTGGGGCCGGTTGGTGATGATCCCCGCGCAGCCTTGGCGCGCAAGCCGTTCCGCCAGTTCCACGGTATCCACCGTCCAGGCTACCAGGGGCCGCTGTTCCCAACCTCCGATTACCAAACGGGCAAGGGGGCTTATCCGGTAATGCGCGGGTTTCACATAATCGCAACGGGCTATCCAGCGGCCCAAGCCACGGCGCAGAACCAAGGGAAGCTCCCTATCGGCGCTCCAGATGGCCGCGACGGGAATAGGGGGGGCCGCCCGCTTAAAGGCCGATAGGCAAAAGGGGTTAAAGGAAGAAACGCTTACAGCCCCCGCATAGACCGGCCCCAGGGCCTTGAGTAGCGCCGCGGCCCGGCCCGGCAGGGGATCGCGCCCAATGCGTCGGGATTTCAATTCAATATCCACATACATTGCGGGGCAAAACTCTTCCAACGCCTCTTCCAACCGGAGGGGCCGTTCTTGATGAAACCGGGGGTCAAAAAAAGAACCCGTATCAAGGGAGCGGATAGCCCGCCAGCTCAGTTCCTCCACCGGCGCCGCATCCGCCCCAGGCCCGGCGGTGCGGGTAAAGGTGCCGTCGTGGACCACCACGAGCTCCCCGGTGGCGCATATATGTACGTCCAGCTCGATGCCCGGAACGCCCAGGTCCCGGGCTTTGCGAAAGGCCGCCAGGGTATTTTCCGGGGCCAGGGAAGAACAGCCCCGGTGGGCGAAGATCAGTGGCCGCCGCCGGTCCGGGAACAGGGGGACCCGGCTCACGGCGCGCCGGAAGCGCCCTCTTCCGTTTTTCCCCCCAGGCCCATCCTGTCCTTCAGGGCTTCCAAGGCCCGGTCCGTCTCAAGTTCCTCAAACTTCCGGGCGGTCTTATAGGATGCGCCTTCCCCGGGCAGGGTTCCCAGGAGCATCGCCAGGTCCTGTTCCAGCAGGTCCGGATCAACGCTCCGCTTCCAGGCCGCCGGTCCGGCAAGCCGCCGCCGCAAGCGCCCTATCCGTTCCCGCAGCTCCTGGGCTTCCCCTTCCAGGGTTTCCAGCCGGGTTTTGAGGCGCCGCGCTTCCCCCCGGGCCTCCCCTTCCAGTTCCCCCGCCCCCCGGTTATGGGCCAGCTCCACCCGTTTCAGCCAGAGCGTATACGCTTCCTGGCAGTATTGGCAATCCTTTTCCATGAGTTTGAGGGCGGCGATCAACTGGAGGATATAGGCTTTTCGGGCCCCGGCGTCCATACCGGCAAATTCATCTTGTTCTTCCACAGCGCTTTCCCAGGGTTATTGCCCGGATCAGGTTTTCCGCCGCAAAACACAGGTCCTGGCGGCTGTCACGGATCATGGCCTCCAGGCTGGTCTGGCCGCAGGCGATGGAAACCGCGTAATCGAAAAGCTCCAAGAGGCCGGCCCGGCCTCCGCCGAGCGCGCCGGAAAGGAGGGCCGCCGGAACGCCGGCGTTCCGGCATTCCCGGGCAACCACCGAACAGAGCTTGCCCCCCATGGTTTGGCCGTCGGTCATCCCTTCGCCGGTAATTACCAGGTCCGCCTCCTTGAGGGCCTCGAAAAAGCCGCTGTAGCGCATCACCAGGCCCGCGCCGGACTCCATCGCCGCTCCCAGGCAGATACGCAAGGCAGCGCCCGCGCCGCCCGCGGCCCCGTCCCCGGGGTGTTCCACATCCCGCGCCAGCCCCGCCTGTATCCAGGCTTGGGCCAGTTTTGCCAGCCCCGCGTCCAGGACCCGCACCATCTCCGGGGTAGCCCCCTTTTGGGGGCCGAATACCGCGGAAGCCCCCCGCCCGCCTAAGAGGGGGTTGGTAACGTCGCAGGCCACCTTGATAGTTACCTCCCGCAGCCGCTTATCCGCCCCGCCGGCTTCTATCCGGGCTATACGGCCCAGGGCCTGTCCGCCCTGTCCCGCCGGCCTTCCCTGGCTGTCTAGGGCCTGAAAGCCCAGGGCTTGGATCATCCCCAGCCCGCCGTCATTGGTGGCGCTGCCCCCTATGCCGATGATGAGTTCCCGGGCCTGGGTGTCCAGCGCGGCTTTGATAAGCTCCCCCGTGCCGTAACTTGTCGCCGCCATGGGGTCCAAGGCCCGTCCGGCCAGCAACTCTATCCCCGAAGCGCTGGCCATATCCAGGGCTGCGGTTTTGCCCCCGGCAATAAGGCCGAATTGGGCTTCCACCGGGTCCCCCAGGGGGCCGCATACCCTCGCGGTCAGAAACTCGCCCCCCGCGGCGGCGGTTATGGCCCGGGCGGTGCCTTCCCCGCCGTCGGCCAGGGGGATTTTCCTGACCTTAAGAGCCGCATCCGCCCGCAGTATCCCTTCCTCAATAGCGCCGCATACATCGAGGGCGTTCATGTTCCCCTTAAAAGAATCCGGGGCTATAAGAATTACCATCTGGAACTCCCGAAACGCATTGCAAGATTTTTGTTCTTCCTGGTATACTCACTCTACTTATGGAAAGTAACTTGTGCAAGCGGGCCCGGCGTCCGCGTCTCTCAGCGGCGGTTTTTCTTTGTTGCGCGCTGCCCCTTGCGGCCCAGGAACAGAAGATACTAACCATGGGGAACCCCGGGCCCTACAAAATGATAGAACGCTCCGACTGGTCCCGGTATGATAATGGGAAGTACGCCGGCCTGGTATCCCGGGAAGTCCGGGCCTTTATCAACCCAGAGCGGGAAGAACAGGGGGCGCTCTGGTACCGGGGGAATTTCTATGTGCTGGAAGAAACCCGGATGCGGCGGCAGCCCGTCGCCCAGGGGCTTGACGCGGTGGTGCCGGTGAATTTCCGCCTCAGCGGCAAGGGGGACCTCTTCATCGAAGAGGACCAGGGCTTTCCCTCCCTGCGGGGCTTTCCCGCCTTTCCTAAAGAGGCGGTGAAAACCGGCGCCCGCTGGACCGCCCAGGGAGTCCGGGCTGTGGACCCCCTGCATCAGGGGAAGATTGTGCTGACCCCCCTGGTGGCGGAATATGAATACCAGGGCGTTGAGGACTACAAGGATACGCCGGTACACCGGATCGCCGCGAAATACGCATCCCGGCACCGGTGTTCGGACTTTGAGATAAAAGCGGGGAATTTTAGCTCCCTCCAGGGAGTCCATGACGTAACCATACTGATCCGGGTCTCCGATGGGCTGCCCCTGTTAATCCGGGATAATTTAGACGAGACCTATACCTGGGCCGACGGCTCCACCGTGCGTTTCCGGGGCTTTACCCTGATCTTTGGGGAAAACACGCTCCCCCTGAACCGGGGAACCATGATCGCCAACCTCAGACAAACCCTCACCCGGCCAGGGGGCTCAAGCGGCGGCGCGCCCGGCGGTCCGGGCGGTTCAAGCGGGCCCGCCGCGGCCATTGCGGGCGGCGCGGGCGGGCCGGGCAAAACAGAGCGGCCCGGTCCGGGAAGCGGCGGCCTGGAAGGGCTGTCCAGCGGCGGCGGTACGGGGACGGCCCCGGCAGACGGGGGGATAGAGCTTGCCCAGGTGCCAGAGGGGATCAAGCTGACCATCCGGGACATCCGTTTTGTGGCGGATTCGGATGAATTTCTTGCCGCCGAGCGCCCCCGGCTGGACCGCATTGCCGAAGCCCTCAAGGATATTTCCGGCCGGACCTTTTTGGTAGAGGGGCACACCGCCGCCGCCGGGGACCCCTCCACGGATATGGACCTTTCCCTGCGCCGGGCCAAGCGGATGATCCAGGAGCTGGTAAAACGGGGCGTCCGGGATGACCAGTTTATCTATAAGGGATGGGGCAGTTCCAAGCCTGTCGCCCCCAACGCCGATGAAGCGGGCCGCCGCCAAAACCGCCGGGTAGAGATCACCATCTTAGAGTAGGGAACAGCGGGCGGGAAACCGGACGCTGATACCAGAAAGCGGGGAACAGGACACAGGGAGCGGCGGGCGGGAAACAGAACGCCGATGCCAAAAAGCGGGGAACAGGACGCGGGGAGCGGAACACAGGGAGCAGAGCCTAGGGAAGAGGATGCCAGAAGGCAGGGCGGCGCGGGTTAATACGGCATTATCAAAAGGGGCCACGGATTAGCAGGGTTTTGTTACCGGAAATCCGTGGACTGTGTTAAAAAACCTGGTTTAATCAGCGCTTCCCTAGGCCGCCGGTGATTAACTTGACGCCGGGCCTCCGGTCCGCAATCAGCGCCGCCCTAGTATGATTCTAGTATGGCCAGCAGCCGTTCTTGTTCTATAGAACGGAGGAAGTTCGCCAGCCGGGGTCCCTGGTTCTTGCCAATGAGGGCCCGGTATGCCGCTTGGAACAGGGCCTTGCCGTCCATGCTGTGTTCCGCCGCCACCCGGTAGATAGCTTCGGCGCAGGACTTGTCGTCCGCGAAATCGCCGATCCGGGCGACCACCGTATCCCGCAAAGACCGGACCGCCGCGCATTCCGCGTCTGAAAGGCCGGCCCGCGTCCCCGGCGGCAGCAAACGGAAGCGAAATTCCTCTGGAGCGCAGTCCGGGTTCTCCGTCCAGTATTTGGCCCGCTCGCAGCGCCGGCGGAAGGCCGGAACCTGCTCCGCCGCGGGCGGATCGCTCCGGCGCTGGAGGGCCTCGATGGTTTTATCAATATCCCCCCCGGCTATCTGGATGAGGCTGCAAAGATGCCGGAACGGAACCTGGTAGGGCATGGCCGCTGGATACGCATCAACCTGAGAAAGCTCATAAATACGCCGCAGCTTCCGGTAGGACTCCTCGTCCTTGGCGGCTTCCCGCTTCCAAACTATCCGTTCCAGCCGGTCATAGTCCTCGTAGGTTTTCAGCACATCCAAATCAAAGGCTATGGTGAACTCCGTATTGGGCCGGGTTCCCGCAAAGAGATACCGGACAAGCTCCGGGGTATAGACCCGCAGCAGATCATTCAAGGTAAACAGCTCGCCGGTTGAGCCGGACATTTTTCCAGCGCCCCCTTTGATGCCGATAAAGTCATAGCGGAAGCTGACCGGGGCTTCCCAGTTATACACTTCCTTGCACACCCGCCGGGCCGTATCAAAGGATCCCCCCTGGCTGTGATGGTCCTTCCCGGCGGGCTCAAAGTCAACCTGTTCATAGGCCCAGCGCATGGGCCAGTCAACGCGCCATCCCAGCTTTATCCCCTGGGCTTGCCGGAGGTCTACGGTTTCCCGGCGCGCGCAGGAATCGCAGTGATAGCTGACCCCCCATTCCCCGTCCCAATGATCGACGCTGGTGGTATCCTTATTACAAGCGCCGCAGAAGACGCTGACGGGCCACCACTCGCCCTGAATTTTGTGTTCCCCATCCCGAAAGGCGTCAAGAATCCGCTTGAGGGATTCCCGGTGTTCCAGGGCCTTTCTAATTTCCGCGGCATAGGCGGAGGACCGGTACTTTTGCGCCTGGTAGAGGTATTCAGGATGTATGCCCACCAGGGGAAGGGCCCGCTCCACCTCAAGCTCATGATGCCGGGCGTAGTTTTCATCTTGGCCCCAGGGATCCGGCGCCAGGGTAATAGGAAAACGGAGGTAACGGGAAAGTCCGTCCTGTCCCGGCATATTGGCCGGAACCTTGCGGAATACATCGTAATTATCCCAGGAATAGATAAACCGCGCCTCTTTTCCCAGGTCCCGCAGCGCCCGGACCACCAGGTCCACGGAGATAATTTCCCGGAAATTGCCGATATGCACGGTTCCCGAAGGGGTTATCCCCGCCGCGCAGGTATAACGCGCTTTTTCGCCCTTTTCCCGGATGACCCGCGCCGCCGTCTCGTCGGCCCAGTGCGCCGGGCCCGCGTGTTTATCACTCATGGGGCTAGTATACCCGTAAGGCCCCCTGAAAGACAATGCCGCGGACGGGCGTTGCCAGGGCCAGCGCGCCCTGATTTTTAATTCCTTATATCATAACGAATTAGCTTGCGCTCATTTTTCAGGCTTGAAATCGTAATTCATTACAACATAACGAATTAGTGTCTGTCCATAAAGCCGGTTACTTTATGGACAGACCTTGCGTTTTTTCGCCTAAAGGCTGCGAAAATGCGGTTTTTAAGGAGGTCTGTCTATAATGTGTCCACATTATAGACAGACTCTATACATGGCGCGCTGGCCCTGGCTCTTTGCCTCTTGCCCGGCCCTTCAATGGCTGGTATAGTTAGATTTAGGCGGGTAAACCAGGTGCGGGGAGGGGTTATCGGCGAAACCCGCGCCTTTATGGGCGGTTTCCGCGGGGGCGGCCCGCGCTGGAATTGCCGGGCGGGGTTATTGGCGAAACCCGCGTTTTTGCGGCCTTTATGGGCGGTTTTTGCGGGGGCGGTCCGCGCTGGAATTGCCGGGCGGGGGTATTGGGTGGTAGGATGGGGCATGGAAAAGCAAAGAGTATTGGGGTATGATAAAATGAGAAAAGGAGAGTAAAATAGAGGCTCATTGGTAAATTTGGTTCATACGTCGTCCCTCCCGGCTTGGAGAAGAAGCATCGGTTTTTCCAAATGCGACAGTGAGCGTCTGATTATGTTATGCGAACAATAAATATTTCAGATTTGAACAGTGGACTTCCAACAATAACCTCAAGTTCTGGACAGTACATGGTAGAAGCTGCTGTATTTTGTCTTCTGAAAAATTCGCACATAAGTGGCGACTGTATCTTAAATTGTATTACAAAAGTAAGAAAAGGCAAGCAAGATGAATATAAAGATGAAAATTTTCAATTAATCTGGGATAAACTCGACTCGAGAGCGGAAACAACATACGGTGATTTGCAAGTAGCTACAGAATATGGCGCAATGGCATTGGCCGTGCTTTTAACGATTAAACTAACCAATTTCACAACAGTAGAACGATCAATGAAAGGAACGGGTATTGATTATTGGATAGGTGATAAAGACGGCTATATGTTTCAAAAAAAAGCGCGTTTGGAAATTTCGGGAATATTCAAAGGTGATGAATCGCAATTCAAATCAAGAATAAAACAAAAATTTAAACAGACAAATATTTCTGATAATTGCGGATTATGCTGCTTTGTATCAGTTGTCGAATTTGGCAAGCCAAGAGCATCATTCTTATCTAAAGAGGCATCTTATGAATGAAATTGATGTTCTGCATAACCAAGCAATGGATTTAGCGGAAAAGGCGATATTGTTAAAAATTAGTCAAAAAACCAACGAATCTGTTGAAGCATTCAATGCGGCGTTTTCATTGGAAATGCAGGCCGCTATGCAAATACAAGATAAGTATGATTTTGAACCATCAAGATCAATAATGTTTAGAAGCGCCGCATCGCTGGCGTTAAACGCGGGATTATTTAGAGAAGCCGAAAAAATGATCGCCATAGGATTATCTGGCAACCCGCCAGAACCCATTGCTGATGAATTGAGAGATTTATACGAAGATATTAATTTTGAAAGGCATTTAAAAGTAAAAGGCGTAACCCTGTTAGACAGCGACGTCCAATTATCACTATCTGGTAATGCCGCGAGCCATGGAATGATAAAAGCGGACGAATTTATAAAACGGGCAAAAATATTTGACAACATGGCGATTAGAACAGCAGAAAGGCTATTAAATACACCTTTTAGGGAGAGAGGCCGTGTGCCAAAATATGTTAAAGATAATTTTCAAACTTACTATTCTGTTCCTCGCGCCGCAAGCTTTGCAATTACGATGCGGGTAGGTTATATGTTAAACAATTATAATCTTTTTGAAGAAGAAAACAACATACAAGTAAAGGTTATCAACGATATTCTTGAAAACATAGAAATGATAAATAACCATGATGAGAAAAAATTGGAAAACAAAATAAAGAATGAAGATTATTTTATAAATACGCTGGGATTGATTAAAAAACTTTCTCCCGATAATAAAGAAGTATCGCTTGTTGGATTAACAACCTCAAAAAAGGGTGATAATAATATGGTTGCCTTTACTAGACCTACGGAAGAAATAAAAATAGCGCCTATTATTCACAAAATTGATGTTTCTGAAATGGAAGATACTCTAATATGCGGCAAACTAAACTATGCGGATGCGAATAAAAGTGATATTAGATTGGAAACTGATGATGGTGAATCATATACCATTTCTGTTCCAAAAGGCGTTTTAGCCGATATTGTAAGGCCATATTGGGAGCAGTATGTTACTATTAGCGGCAAACGGCAAGATAAAAAGATATTCTTTGAAGATATTCAAACAGAAAAATAAACCATGACCAAGGAGCCGCCCCATGAAACCTAAGAAACCCCCCGCCGCGCCCGGCAAAGGCGCTCTTTGCCTCTTGCCCAGCCCTTCAATGGCTGGTATAGTTAGATTTAGGCGGGTAAACCAGGTGCGGGGAGGGGTTATTGGCGAAACCCGCGTTTTTGCGGCCTTTGCGGGCGGTTTTTGCGGGGGCGGTCCGCGCTGGAATTGCCGGGCGGGGTATTGTGTGTTATCATGGGGTGTAGAAGGAATTTAGAACAAATTGAATATAAATGTGGAAAATGCGATAGCTCTATTTTTCCCCACCCCCTCATTGGAATCGGTCTACTTTGAGGCAGTTGCAAATTCC
>JAITHL010000220.1 GCA_031279975.1 Treponema sp.
CGCTGGGAGGCCGAAAGGCCCCCCAGCCCCCCCGCAAAAGTTTATATGCGCTCGCCCTTCCCCGCTCCCTTGAGCCGGCGGTCAAGAGCGGGTCTAGTGGAAGCCTCTGGCGGCGCCGGCTGCGGGCTCTGGCAGTCAGCGCCGCCCTAAGAGCCTGTTCAAATTCTGGAATTTTGGCGTTGCAAACGCCAAAATTCTACCTTGCGGGCTCAAAAAGAACCCGAAAATCGGGATTTTTGCGGTCTATTGGCCGCAAAAATCTACAATTTGAACAGGTTCTAAGGATGGTATGATGAATAGGATATTGGAGAACCTGCGGGCCCGGGGGTTTTTCGCCCAGTGCACCAACGCGGACGCCCTTTCCGCCCTGATGGACCAGGGGCCGCTTACCTTTTATGTAGGCTGCGATCCCACCGGGAAAAGCCTCCATATCGGCCACATGGTCCCGTTCTTTGCCTTCCGCCATCTGCGGGATGCGGGGCATCAGGGAATAGCCCTGCTGGGAGGCGGCACCGCCCGGATAGGGGACCCCTCAGGGAAATCAGAGGTCCGGAGGATAGTGGGCTATGAGGAGCTTGATAAGAACGCCCAGGGCATTGCCAAGCAGCTTGACGGGTTTATTGGCTTTGACGGGGGGCGGGCCTGCTGCCTGAACAACAAGGACTGGCTGGCGGACTTGAATTATATTGATTTTCTCCGGGACATCGGGCGGCATTTTTCCGTAAACCGTATGCTGAGTTTTGAAACCTACCGGATGCGCCTGGAAACCGGCCTTTCCTTCATCGAGTTTAATTACCAGCTCCTGCAAAGCTATGACTTTCTGGAACTGTACCGCCGCCATAACTGCCGTATGCAGATAGGCGGGGATGATCAGTGGGGCAATATCGTCGCCGGGGTGGAGCTGATCCGCCGGGTTGAGGGGGCGGAGGTCTTCGGCATGACCTTCCCCCTGGTTACCGCCGCCGATGGCAAGAAGATGGGCAAGACCGAGAAGGGGGCGGTATTCCTGGACCCGGAACTCACCAAGCCCTACGATTTTTTCCAATACTGGCGGAATGTTCAGGACGCGGACATCCGGCGTTTTCTCTTGATGTTTACCTTCCTCCCGGCAGCGGAGTGCGAGGCCCTTACCGGGCAGGGCCGCAATCCCAATGAGGCCAAGGAACGGCTTGCCTGGGAAGTTACCGCCCTTATCCACGGCCGTTCCGCGGCGGATATGGCCATGTCCGGCGCGAGGGCGGCTTTTGGGGGGCCGGGGGGCGATAGGTCCGCCATGCCCGCGGTGTATGTGCCCGCCTCCCGCTTTGACGCGGGCTACCCGCTGGCGGACCTCCTGACCGACGCGGGCCTTGCGGCCAGCAAAAGCGAGGCCCGCCGTCTGATCCAGCAGGGCGGGGCTTTCATCATACCATCCGATCCCGCGGACCCCGCTGGCCCGCGGCCCCTTAGCGATCCGGCGGCGGCCCTGGGCGGCGAGGCGCTTAACAGCGGCGGCGAAGTGATACTCCGGGCTGGAAAGAAACGGTACTGCCGGATCATCGCAAGGGCCTAAGTCCCGGAACCCTGAGACCGGGCGGGGGTTCTCCCAGTCAACAACGTAAGGGGGGACCGGGGTGCGGGCAATTCGGCGTTGCCGAATTGCCTCGGAGTTTTGCCTTTGGCAAAACTCCGTCCGGCCCTGGAGTTTTGGGCTTTGCCCAAAACTCCAGGGCGGTTCCGCGTAGCGGAACCACACCGGCGGGGGCGTTACGGGGGCAGAGCCCCCGTTGAGGGGGTACGCGGCTTCCCCTTTCCTCATTGCTTAAGTTGTTGGCAGCGGGGGGCAAGCCCCCTTGTTCCGAACCCTCCGGGTTCTCCGCAGCTCCCCTTGCGTTATTGTAAATCAACCCATAGGTTCCCACGGGGCGCTGACGGCGGGTATCGCGTCCGGCGCGGGGCGCCTGTTTGTTTTGATGCGCGGCTGGCGCCGCAGTTAATGCGTGAATATAGAGCCCGCCGCAAAACCCGGCTGGTTTTGCGCGGCTCTTGCGGTTTCTCAGGCTAAAGCCTTGCGAAACATGCATTTTTAAGAGGTTGCTGTTGCAAAACTGAAGTTTTGCAACAGCCTCTATGTCTTGACAAATTGTATGCCCTATACAATGCTGTAAAGCGGCATGGGTAAAGATACGTTTATATATACACCCCGGGGCGATATTATTGTTTCTGAGAACGCCGATCCGGATGCAATAATAAACGGCATACTAACTGATGAAAGATACGCTGATTTGGAATTGGGCATTGGGTTAAGTTTCAGCCCGGAATTCATTGGCAAACTGATGTTTTCGGGTTTTTATATTACCTCAGACCTTTTAAATCAAGATACGATGTGGTTTGACTTTGATGAAGAAAACAGCCGGTTTAGTTATTTTCCCCTGTTAAACATCTGGAAAAAACAAACCGTTCTTTTCTTTGACCATTTACACGAATCAAAATCCATCCGGCGTCTTGTAAAAAATTATGAATTAAGGATCAATTATAACTTTGAAAGCGTCCTGGAGCGGTGCGTCAAGGCGCACGGCGATGTTTGGATAACGCCCCCGCTCAAGCGGACGCTTATCAAAATGCGCCATAAGGAATACCATACAGCGCGGGCCGTTTCCTTTGAGGTCTACAAAGACGGCGCGTTGACGGCGGGCGAATTCGGCGTTAAAACAGGAAAAATATACACCAGTTATTCCGGCTTTTACCTTGAGCCTTCAGCGGGGTCGGTTCAATTACTGATGATGCTGCGGTATTTACGGGACAATGGGTATATTTTTTGCAATTTCGGCACGGATGACAGCATAGAAAACAATATCTACAAAAGAAGGCTGGGCGCGGTCTATATTGACCGGCGGGATTTTATTGCTATTTGGCGGTACGCGAGAAATGTATAGCCCGGCATCCGCCGGAGCGGGCCGTATTGCCGGGCAGTCCGCGCCTTCCCCGCCGCGGCGGTCCCTTACCAGAAGGCTTGATAGCGGGTATAATATGGGGAAGCGTCTCCATCCGCCCCGGCGGAAAGCTCTGGGGCGTTAGGAGCGGCGGTATGCTGATTCAGATAGGCGGGGCTTGGTGAGGGCGCTTTTCCGGTTTGGGTTATGGGTAATACTTCCCTGCCTCATGGCGCGGCAGCCCCTTTGGGGGTTTGAGTTTTTTATTTCCCAGGGGGAACTGGGGGTCAATACGCGGTTTGAGTATAACCGGGTTTTTACCGGTTGTTTTGAGCTTGAAACCTATGGGGGGATTCAGCTGAACAGCCGGCTCGGCCTTAAAAGCGGGCTTGCCGCGGGCGCCCTTGGGCCGGCGGGGGATTTTAACGCCTTTACCCAGATTAGCGTTTGGCCCCTGCTCCGCCTGCCGGTCCTGGTGAACTTCAACTACAGCCTTAATACTATGCCTGACTATCAGACGGCTATCCACTCGCTTATCCCCTATTTCACCCTGAACTGGCTGCGCCTCGGCCTTTCCCTGGGGGTCAATTTCCGGTATACCCGCTTTGAGCGGGAGCGCCCCTTCCAGGAATCGATATTGGTCTTTTCCCTGTCCTATATGGTCTTTTCCGGGGAGCGGGCGCGCTTTGGCATTAAATACGCGAATTTCAGCGATTTTTTTTCCAACAATATGGGGTCCTATTCCCTTTCCCTGGAACATTCGCTGCGTTTAAGCCGGAGTATTTCCCTGCGCAACGAGATTATCCTGTATCAAACCGGCAGCGTCGCCTTGGCGGCGAACTTTTATGGCATCGGCTATAAGGGAGGCATTGTATTGCAATGGTAACACCACGGTATGCCGGCGCCCGGCGCGCCGCCCTCATCCCCTTCCTCTTCACGCTCCTCCTGGGGGCCTGCGGGGTGGATATTCTGGGCTTCCTGGTCTCCGGGGACCTTGAGGAACGCCAGGATGAACGGAATAACCTGGTTTTTCTGGACGGGCGGTTTCAAACCCTGAACACCGGGGATTCCTATTCCTTTGTGGTCCTTTCGGATACGCATATCGAGGGAGGAGGCGCCTTCGGCCTTGAGCGTTTGGCGGAGGCCCTCCGGGAGGAGGACGCCTTTGTGGTTATCACCGGGGATGTTACCCAGTCGGGAGAACGGCGGGATGTAAACCGGTTTATCGAAATCGCCCGGGATATTGAGGCGGCATGGGGGATTCCCTGCTATCCGGTCCTGGGGAATCATGACGTGTATTTTAACCATTGGCCCGTCTGGAAGGAGCTGATCGGTTCTTCCACCTATCGCGTTGATTCAGATACCGCCACCCTCTTTATTCTGGACACGGCAAACGCTTCCTTGGGGGCAAGCCAGCTTTCCTGGTTTGAAGCGGAGCTTGAGTCCGCCAAGCCGCGGGTCTTTGTCTTTACCCATGTCAATTTTTTTGTGGAACACCCCGGAGACCTACAGCAGATCACCGATGTCCGGGAACGGGCCCGGATCATGGCCCTGTTAAGCGGGCGCTGCGACGCGCTGTTCTCAGGCCATGTCCACAAGCGTATTGTTAAAAACCTGGGGGGCGTACAGTACATTACCATTGAAGACTTCAGGGACAACAAGACCTATTGCCGGGTTACGGTTTCCCCCCAGGGCCTGTCCTGGGAATTCTTCCAGTTGTAAACAGGCAAGCATAAGACGCGCGTGTTTTAAACAAGACCTCCTGGCACAATAGAGCTGTTCGGAAACCAGCCGGGTTTTGCAATAGGCTCTATTGTAAAGGCGGGAAGCCCTAGCCGGGCGCTTCCCGCGTTCTGTCCGCTTTTGCTCCGTACCCTGTTATCTGTTCCAATACTCGTCATCCCCAATATAATCAGGTTCAGCCGCAAACCCATGGAGTTGTATGGAATCCAGGGAATTCACGGTAATATAGTAGCGCAAGTCCTTGGGATACGCGGCTTCCGGCCCGTTCCATAACTTACTGTAGAGCAGGGGATACAGGCTTTTGCCGT
>JAITHL010000162.1 GCA_031279975.1 Treponema sp.
CTGATTAACTTGACGCTAATCAGCGTTACCCTCTGCATTTGCTCATTTCATTACGCAAATGCGGGTAAGAAACACTGATTAAATCCTCGATTGGATTTAATCAGTGTTTCCCTAGGGAGCAAGGGGCGGAGAAGAAGCGGGCAAGGGTTCCTCGCGGCTATCTGTTATCCGTCCGCTGTTCCTAGAAGCTCATTCCCAGGCTGAAAGAGAAGAGCCCGTGGTTTTTGGCTATATTGTAGGCCCCAGCCAGGCCCAGGGCGGGGATGGCGAGTTTACTGAGGTAAAACCGTATTCCCCCGGTAACGCCGTGATCGATCTGGTTGGCAAAGGCGGGGCTGTGGGAATAGGCGAACTGATAGGACGCAAGGACCGACAGGGTTCCCCAGGAAATTTTAAAGAGATACTTTTCAAGCCCCAAAGCGCCCGATGCGTAATGCCCTATCCGGTAGGTCTGGGGCAGGATTTCCACCGGCGGGGCGGAGGCAAAGAGGAAGGGCGCCTGGGGATAATAGCGCAATCCGGCCTTCCCGGTAAGCCGGAATCCGGGAACCAGGGGTTTTTCATAGAGGGCGGTAAACGAAAGGGAATGAAAGACCGATCCCGCAAAATCGATTTGGGCGGCATACCGCAGCGAGGCGGACTGTTCCGAAAGGAGGTAGCCGTCCCAATGGGTCTGGCGGAATGAAACCATTGGCCCCAGGCTGATAAACCGGGCGTCCGCCTCCGGGGAATAGGGGTCCGCTTCCCCCAATGCCGCGTCATGATAGGACAGGGACAGGCCCGCGGAGTACCGCTCAAAAAACCGGCAGGCAGCGCCTCCCCGGATCGTAAGGGCGTCCAAAGCGCGTTCGCGGACCACAGCTTCCCGCTGATCCGTATCCCGGCGGATATCCCGGGAATACATGCCGAAGCCGTTCCAGCCGGGAGCGCCTTCCCGGAAACGGTGGTCATACATAAGCAGGGCGAGCCAGCCGTTGGTCTTATAGAGCCCTCCGGCAACGAATTTATCGTTGATCCCAAAGGCGTTGGCATCCATAATCATGGCGCCGGCGCTTAGTTCCCCGGAACTGGAATACAAAACCATGGGCAGGGGGATGAGGGACCATTTCTCTTTTACTTCCACCCGCAGGTACACGCCCCCTTCCGCGGCTTCCGTAAAGCCCAGGGATACGGGTTCCAGTATGCCCAAAGCGACTATACGCCCCTGGGCTTCGGTAAGATCAACCTCCGAAATCAGCAGCCCCACATATTTTTGCAAAGGCTGCTCCGCGATCCGCGCTTTGGTCCGCGTAAGCCCTATGACCATAACGCCCGCAACCCGCTCGTCCTTGGGTTCTCCGGCGCTGGCGGATGTTTGCGCGCCGCTGGAAGGAAGCGGGGTTATCAGCCAAAAACAGAGGGCCAGCGGGAAAACCCGTATGCCGTCGCGCCGTATCATGGGCGCCGGGTTTCCGCCCCTAGAGCCTTTGCATCCACCCCTTGGTATCCTGAAGTTTCCCATACTGGATGCCCTTCAAGGTATCCCGCAGTTCCGCGGTAAGTTCCCCGGTCTTCCCATTATTGAAGACGGTTTTTTTCCCCTGATAGGTTAGGGATGTTAAGGGCGTCGCCCCCGCGGCGGTTCCAGAGAGGAAACATTCTTTGCCCTCCGCGATAACTTCCTCAATCGAAAGTTTCCGTTCGGAAACGGTGATGTTTTTATCCCGGGCCAAATCGATGATGCTGGAACGGGTAATGCCGGGCAGTATGGTATCCCCTAAGGCGGGGGTTACCAGTTCCCCTGATTTGAGGAGGAAGAACACATTACAGGAGGACCCTTCTTCCACATACTTCCGCTCCACCGCGTCCAGGAATATACATTCCACATAGCCCGCTTCATTGGCCTCATGTTTTGCCAGGGCGGAGACCGCATAGTTAGCTGAGGCCTTGATCCAGCCGGTCCCGCGGGGGGTCGCCCGGCTTCGGCTGGTTACGACGCCGTCCGAATTATCCGATGAAAAATAGGCGCTTACCGGGGTGCAGACCACCATGACCCAGGGGTTTTTCGAGATGCTTACCCCAATGGCCCCCTCGGAATAGGTAAAGGGCCGGATATACACCGAATCGGCGCTCATAAAGGAATCCCGCTCCCATTCCTGCTTATACTTCGGCCTAAACCCCAAGGCGGCGTTCTGTTTAACCGTTTCGGCAACCGCCTTGAGAAAGGACTCCTCCGGGAAGGGGGGCATATACAGGCCCCGCATGGACCGGGCAAAGCGGGCCGCGTTCTGACCGGGCCGGAACAGGGCCAGCCCCCCGTCCCGCTGGGGCATGGCTTTCAGGCCCTCAAAACAGCCGAACCCATATTGGGACGTATAGGATACCAAGGGCATATCGGCGTAATGGTTGCGCGTTTCCGCCAGGGCCGCCGCCTCCTTGGGGTCCATCCGGGCTTCTTCCTCCGGTGTTTTATGCGGTTTTTCCAGATACGTTTCCTGCCACGCCCCCTGCTCATAGCGGGCCCGGTACACCATAGGATAGGAATTTAAAAAAAACGCCATGGGCAACTCCTCAAAACAAGGCCGTTCAAAACGGCGGATTAAAACAGCCCCCTTGCCAAGGCGCGGTTTTGCGGGCCGCGGTCCGAAAAACGCGGGCGGCTTGAGCTGCAAGCCGGCGCCAAAACAACCGGTTTTGACCCGGATCAGGCAATAGATGAATGTAGCCCGGCGCGCAAAAAATAACAAGGCCGGCCATGCGGCTCGAAAAGCGCCGCTTGCGGAGGGCAGGCCCAACGCCGGGCTTTTAACCGGCCCCGCGGATTGCGGCCCCTTGGCTCGACACGGATTACCCCGGAAGATACGCGGAAAAACACGGAACCGGCATTACATTCCCCGTATCTTCCGCGTTTTCCTCCGGGGTAATCCGCGGGCCTTGTTAAAAATCCGGGGGGACTTTCCCTTTCCCGGTCCGGCGGTTATAGTTAAAACTATGAAAGCACCGCGTCCGTTTCGGCCTCTATGGGCCCGTTTCTTCCTGGCAAGCGCCCTGCTCGCGGGCGGCCTTATGACGGCTTGGCCCGATCCCGTAAAACCCGCCCCTCCAAGCGCGGGGGCGTGGATAATCCCCATCCGGGGGGATATCGAACCTTCCCTCTCGGTTTTTGTGCGGCGGGAAACCCGGAAGGCCCTGGAACGGGGGGCGGATTTTCTGATCTTCGAGATTGACACCTTTGGCGGCCGGGTAGACTCGGCCTTGCAGATAACCTCCTTTATCAGCTCGATTAAGCGGGCCCGCACCGCGGCTTGGATACATAACGGGGATGAGTCCATGGGGGTAAGCTGGTCCGCGGGCGCGCTGATTGCCCTTTCCTGCCGGGATATTTACATGGCCACGGGAACCTCCCTGGGCGCCGCGGCGCCGGTTGCCCTTGATTCCACCGGCGCGATGGAATCCGCGGGGGAAAAAGCCGTAGCCGCGATTCGTTCCCAGATCGCGGCCCTGGCGGAACGGAACGGGCATCCCGTGGGTATCGCCTTGGCCATGGTGGATTACGACGTGGACCTCTGGGAAGTCCGGGTAAACGGGACGGTCCAAGCCCTCACGGAAAGCGAGGTCCAACGGCTCGAATTAGACCCCGCGGTCAAGGTAGAACGGCTTTCCGCTCTTTCGCCCCCGGGAAAGCTGCTTTCCCTCAGCAGCGGGGAAGCCCGCAGGCTGGGCCTGAGCCGGGGCGTCATCGATGAACGGGACAGCCTTCTGAAGGAGCTGGGCGCCGGAAATATCCTGGGGGAAAGCGTCCCTGGTCTTGCGGATGACGTTATAACGCTCTTAACCTCCGGCCCGGTCCAGGCGGCGCTCATCATTGCGGGCCTGGTCTTGATATTTTTGGAGATCAACACCCCCGGATTCGGGCTTCCGGGCATCGGGGCTGTCATCGCCTTTCTCCTGGTCTTCGGATCGGGCTTTCTGTTGGGAAAGGTGGGCTCCCTGGAGATACTGCTCTTTTTGGCCGGGGTGGTTTTGCTGGCGGTGGAGCTGTTCATTACCCCGGGCTTTGGCTTCTTAGGGGTCTCAGGGCTGCTCCTCATGGGATTTTCCCTGATCTTCTCCATGCAGGACTTTGTGATCCCCCAGTTTGCCTGGGAGTGGGGCCTGCTCGGACGGAACGCCCTGGTGGTTGCCGGGGGAATCATTGCCGCCGTATGCGGCATTGCCCTGGTTGCCCTGGCGGGTCCCAAGGTCCCCTTGGTTAACCGCCTGACCCTCAAAACCCAGATAACCGGTACCGCCGGCGGCCCGGACGCGGACCTTGCGCCGGAGGCGGACCTTGCCGGGACGGACTACCTGAGCCTCCTGGGGAAAACCGGCGTCGCCTGTTCCCCCCTCAGACCTTCAGGGAGGGCGGAAATTGACGGACGGTTTTATACCGTTGAGGGGATGGGGCTCTACATAGCCTCCGGCGCGTCCGTCCGGGTGGTCAAAATACAGGGCAACCGGATACTCGTGCGCGTCTAGGTCAGCGATGATTGTTGGCCTTCAGTCCGAATTCTCGATTGAATAAATCAGCGGGTGGCGATCCATAACGCATGATAGCTAATTCTATATATGATAATGAGTTGCGATATGGATAAAATTTTCTCGACTTAGCCATAGCCAAAATATCCATTTTTACACCTCTTAGAGCCATTTTTAGAACAAAATTACGGCACACTTACTTAGCCTTGCCGCGTTGAATTCTGTAATTCATTGTATTATAAGAAAATAACTCATCATGCTTTGTAGATATCCTTTAATCAGCGGTTCCCAGAGAGCATCCCCCGCCCGCTTCTTCTCTGCCCGCTGTATGCTTTCACGGGTATATGCCAAGGGCGGTATATTGCGGTTTCCCGTTGGGTATACCGCCGCCGCGTTACCGCGCGCTGGTTTTGCGGGAACCGGGCTTGACCCAGGGAACGCCCTTCCGGCATAGCTCGCAGGAACCGGCGTCCCAATCCGCAGCCGGCAGGATAACGGCGGGGTAGACGGGCCAGGGCAGGGCCGCGCCGGAGGCCCGGCGGTCCACCACGCAGGCCAGGGCGGTGATCCGCGCGCCCTGGGCTTCCAGAACCGCCGCGGCCTCGGTTGAGGATTTTCCCGTGGTAACCACGTCCTCCGCGATGAGTATCCCCATGCCCGGACGGACCTGAAAGCCCCGGCGGAGCGCCATAGCTCCCGTATCGTCCCGTTCAGTAAAAAAGGCCGGAACCCCCAGCTGGCGGCCCAGCTCATAGGCCGGGATAACGCCCCCCAAGGCCGGCCCCGCGACCGCGTCTACCGCCAGCCTGCCCGCCCGGATGTCCGCCAGCAGCCGCCCGGCCGCCGGCGCAAGGGCCGCCGCGGCCCGTTCTGGATACTGGAAGAGCCGGGCGCATTGCACATACCGGTCCGAATGACGGCCCGAGGACAGAAGAAAATGCCCTTCCAACAGAGCGCCCGATTCCCGTAATAAGGTTAGTATATCGGCCATACCTGCTCCTTGTTAATAAGTGTCTGCCCGTAAAGCCGGTTGCTTTCTTGCCGGGGGGGCGGTCCCACTGTCAAGAATTTAAGAGATTAGCGGGGGGCAAGCCCCCCACAAACCAAACCCACCCGGTTAAACGCAACCCCCCAAGCAGGGGCACCCCCCCCCCCACCCCCCCCCCCCGGGGG
>JAITHL010000122.1 GCA_031279975.1 Treponema sp.
CGGGCGCGTGCCCGCTGGGGGCACACCCCCCCCAGGGCCGCGGCGTGGCACCCCCAACCCCCCCCGGGGGGGGGTCCCCCCCCGCCCCGCCCCCGCCGGGGGGCCGAACGGCCCCCCGGCCCCCCCTTAAGTTGTTGACAGCGGGAGGTCTCCCCCGCCGGGCGCAACACGGCCGCGCCCCCTAGGGCGCCGGTCTGTCCGTTGCGGATGGTAACTCCATAAAGGTAATGCGTTGATTGAGGCCGTCGTTATTGATTTCAAAAAACACCGAGCCATCGTTTCTTACGAATTTCTCACAGCTCACCTGCTTTCCAGAGCAAAATTCCTGTACGGCGGCGTCAAGATCACCGGTTTCAATTTCTTTGATATCCACATCCCGCATCTTGCTGTTATCGCAGCCATTGAAAATCTCCCGAATTCGTTCATACCGCCCCATTGTCATGTTCCTTTATGACGTTTTTATTTCAGACGAAACGTATGAGCTGAATAATGCGGGCAAGCATTATTCAGCGAGTTCACGCGGGCAATACTGATTGCCATGACGCTCATCAGCATTGCCCGCGAACCCATGGTTCGATTATTGCCCATTGCGTTAGGCAAATACGGATAAGAAACGCCGCTTAAATCCTCGATTGGATTTAAGCGGCGTCTCATTAGGATTCTAGGAAGGAATCCGCAAATAACTCGTTGTCCATAACGATATCCGCGGTGCGGATCGCCCGGTTCAGCTCGACCTCGCAGGGGTTCACAATTGCGGAGGTTAGCCCCATAGCGATGGACATGGCTATCATGATGGAATTTACCTGGGGCCGAACTTCCTTGGGCATCCCATTGGATACATTGGAAAGCCCGCCGGTGGAATTGAGGCCCTGATCGGAAAGGCATTTGATAAAGTTAAGCACATCCTTTTGCTTATCCTGCATACCTTTAATAACGACAAAGAGCGGATCAAACCATATATCGGTTGGTTCCATACCCAATTGCAGGCCGTGCTCAAGCAATTCCTGCATATATTGCTCCCGTTCGGCGTTATCTCCGGGAACCCCTTCTTTGGAGCAGAGGGCAAAAACAATAGCGTCATTTGCCGCCGCCACATCCATGTATTTTTTCCGGTCCCCCGCGTCGGCGGAGTTTACAATCGGCTTGCCTTTTGTGCGGTTGTAGACCTTGATGCCGGATTCAATTTCGCTGACATCCGCAGTATCAAGGGCAATCGGCACATTGTCAAAATGGGATTGTAAAATTTCAATGCCCCATGCCATAAGGCCCTTACTGCCTTTACGGGCGGGCCCGATATTGAAATCCAAATAGGTGGCGCCGGCTTTCAGTTGTTTTTCCGCGCGCTCAAGAATCGGTTTTTCATCCCGCTCATCCATAGCTTTTCGAATGGAAGGCGCAATACAATGGATGTTTTCACCGATCATTATAAATTTGCTCATGTCTTACTCCTGTATATCATAATAGTATACTTATAGAGGAAATTACAAAACTTCAGTCTTGCAATTTCTACCGCTGAAAAACGCGGTTTCGCAACCCAGGGGCGGGAAACCGCTTAGGCCGGCGCAAAACTAACCGGGTTTTACAACCGGCTTAGAGAGGATTATGGGGAATGCGCCGGAAAAATAGACCGCCTTGAGCAAACGGAGCTGTTTGTTCCGCCATCCAAGAAGGCCGGGCGCCGCCCCATAAACTATACCTTCAGTTCTTTTAAGAACTTTACAATTCCCACCGCTTCATTGGGCGCCACAATAATTTTCCATCCGGGCAGATTCTCTTCCAATTCGCCTTTCAGGACCGCCACCTTGCCGGGGATGATGAGGTTGCGGTTTTTAATTTTGGTTTCCAGCGCCTGGTCCTTGATAAACTTGGTAATAGAACCGGCGGAAAGTTTTCCCGCGGCCCAGGCGGTAAGGACCGAATAGCCGCCCGCGTCGGAGATGAGCAAATTAACCGGGATGCCGGAACGTTCTAATTCCCCCGCTACGATAAAGTAGGTCAGGGCGAAGTCTACGGTGGTGGTGCAAAGCGCGTTTTCGTCGGCGCCGTTGATCGGATAGACCCCCGGTTCCACCTTCATGGGTTTTTGCGGATCGGTAAAGATATTCTGCCGCAGGCCGTAGAGGGGCAGCGCCTGGGAATACTTCATACCGCTCATAATGATAATGGACCCGTATTTCATGGTGAAAAGGGTTGCCAAGGCGGTCTGAAGCTCAAGATTATCCGGCGCCAATTTGGCGATATTGATAAGCGTTGGATACCCGAAGGTACGGTCCCCATCCTTAAGGCTTGCCCGCCGGATCTGCGCTGCCTTGGCAAAGGCATCCTTGATTGAAGCGCTTCCCACATCGATGATCAGATTCTTATTTCCCGCTTCTTCCAAGGCGGCAATGGTATCATGGATGGAGTCCAGATTGGGCCCGGTAACGCCCAAGGTTACGCCGTATTCGACGGCCAGGGCGCTCATTTCCTTGTAGTTCGATTCGTTGGCGCCGTTCAGAACCGGCTTTCCCGCCTTGGTAAGTTCCAGCGCGGCCTTGGCGGCGGCGGCGTCCTTCACATCCAGGATCAAGGTCCGCCCTACGGCTTGGGCCTTTTTTACCGCGGCCAGGAATTCGTCCTGTTTCCCCTCACATTCCACATAGATGAGTTCCACATACATACGCTCACTAATGCGTTCATAATCAACTTTCTGAAGTTCCGGCAGCTTCTTATCCGCGCAACCGGGGCAAACGGCAACCCCGTAGAGTGTTTTGGAAACAAAGGTTTTTTCGTGCCGGAAGAGCACTGTTTCGCCTCCCAGGGTGAATTCCCCCTTGTCCGCGCCGATTTTGATTTGCTTCATCGGCGGCTCGGTAGCTTCCCCCAAAATCTTGAGGGCTTCGGGGGTCAGGTGGGGGCATTTATCGAGGCCCACCGCGCCCTGGGCGACCTTCATGGAAAAGGCCATACAGGTTGGGCTGCCGCAGTCCTTACAGTTGGTTTTAGGGGTCAGTTTAAAGATGTCTAATCCTTTTAATGCCATAGTTTTACTCCTTTCCTATACCAGTTCCGCGATAAGTTTGGTAACCGTGGCTACCGAAACCGGGTGCCGCAGGATAACCGCGTTTGACCCCGCGCTGATGACGGCGACGGCGGTGGTAATTTCCATATCAATACCCCGCTGTTCCGCCGGACCCCAATCGGGAAAGTCTTCTTCGGAGGCCATGGCCTCTTTCACGGACCAGGCTTCCGTCGCAACCGGGGTGATGATGGGCAACTGTAGGGCTTTGTCGCCTTGGGCCAGCGCCGCCGCTTTAATCCGGTCCATGGTAGAGGCGACATATTCAAACCCGTAACCTGCCGCGGCGGAACCGACATTCATCACCACATTCCCTTCGCCTACCCCCAACTGGGAGATCAGCACGTTCAGTTGTTTTGCCAAGTTGATGTCCACCGCTGATTCGGCCCCGATCTTCTGGTTATAGGCTTGAACCGCCGCGACCGCGATGGCCTTGTGGTTGTCTTCCTTGGCGGACATGAGCAGGACGTTTTTTCCCTGGAGAGCTTCGGCAATCTTGTTAAAAAGCTGGGCGTCTTTTTCAACATTCTTGCTGCCCTGAATTACCAGCGGCAAGGTAACCGCCGCGGCAACTTCCTTGCAGAGGGCCACGCACTCGTCAATGGATTTATCCTGCCCGTTGGGGTCCGCGCTTTCCAGAACCAGGCAGACAAAACTGGCTCCTGATTTTTCACAGGCCCGTTTTGCCGCGGCCGCTACCGTATCGGCGCCGGCGTAGAAGGCGGCAAGTCCGGGAATATCCCGGTTGGGTCCCATATCGGAAATCTCAATCCCAATCTTCGGGGGATTGGCGATTGGAGCGTCAAAGGCATACAGCGGAAGGACGTTTTCACCCCCCAGGGTGACCGCCGCAGCCCCAGTACCAAGTACCACCTCTTTTATCGAAGCGGTAAATTTTTGGGGTACACTTTTGAAAGGCATTAGGTTCTCTCCTTGTGATTATAGAATGTATCCGCGCCCCTATTGGGGCGCGGATAGGGGACATTACATAAGCGGTTCCAGTTGCAATACCGGATGCGCTTGCTGGTTCAGGAATTCAACCAATTTTTCCGAATCCTCGGCAATCGATTCGTCGGCGATCTTGGAAGTAAACTCATCAATCCCATAGAGTTCTTTGGCGGATTTATTGAGTTTTGTTCCAACAAAGTCCTTGAGGGCCTTGGGCATCCAAACAATGCGGGCGGGACCGCCTTCGGCGGCCATAAATTTCTTTGAGGAAATAAACTGTTTTCCATGTCCCATAAAGCCCGGCGTTTGTACGCCGCCGCCGGTCATGGAGGCCATTTCGGAGAAACTCATGCCCAGGGGGGTCATGCCGGTGTGTTCCCGGTTGACAATAACCACCCCGTTGGTTGACGGTTCGATACCGCAGATACACTCAAAACAGCCGCAACTGGTCATGGGGTCCTGCATGATGGAGTAGAGGGTTACCTGCTGGAGCGCGCCGTGGGAATCCCGCTGAACCGTCTCGTTCACGTCTTCCCATATTCCTAAGCGCTCATCAACCACCCGCTCCTTGCTAACGACCTGGCAGGGGCCTTGGGGGTCCAATTCATTGGTGGCCTTAGCGTCCAGCCAGGATACCGCGCCGCAGAGCCCCAGCCGTTCCGGGGTAACGATACAGACATGGGAAGGGGAGAAGGATTGGCAGAGTATGCAATTGTAGAACACCTCAACGCTTTCATCCGTTAACGAGAGGAGCCGGGCGTCCCGCGCTTCATAGGCCTTATTAGCGTCGGCCCGCAGTTTTTTCAGTTCCGCCTCATCGGTATAGATTTTCACCTGGCACTTATCGATGACTTTCTCGTACTCATCCATCATCTTGGCGTAGAGTATCTCGCCGATGTGTTTCGCCCGGAAGCCCGCGTCAAAGGCGCTTTTGCTTATACGGATACGGATGATGTCCCGCTGGCCCGTATGCATGATCCCCTCGGCAAAGTTGAGGAAGTGGTGTATCTTCCGCTCAAAGACCGGCTCAAAGTCGCTCTGCATGTTCTTGCCCGCCACCTCAACAATGTAGCCCATGGCAATAACGGTTCCCGGCTTAAAGGTATCAATATCCGGCCCGATAACTTCGATGCGGTGATCCTCGATCTCCGTGGCCTCCCGGGTCCGGACCCATTCAAAGCAGTCCTTGGGATTTCCCTTGGACTGCCCATAGATGTCCACCTGGGTATCGTTCTTCCGAATGATTTCACCCTCAAAGGCGGAAGAGAAGGCCACGGGAATATCGATCTTCGTTATCTTGATCTTGATATCCCGGGCTTCCAGGGAAGTTTCAATGAATTTCTTCGTATCCTGTTGGATGATCAGGCTCTTGGGAACCGGCCACATATCCTTGGTATCATTGGTGATAACCGGGAAGCCCATGGCGATGGCCCCGCCGCCGCAGCCTACCACGATATCCGCCACTGGATCAAAGGCGTTCACAAAGGCCCGGATACGGTGGAAGGTATAGTGATCAAATTCCTCCTGGTCTCCGGGCTGGACATTGCCGAAGATCATGGCCGCCCGGTTAACCACCGAGATGATATGGGCTACCCCCCAAATTTCCTGACTCACTGGAACAACCCGCACCGGGAAGCCCATGTTAAGGTTCATCCGTTTTGCCTGATCGATGATCCCCCCGATGAGGAATACAAAGATAGCCCGGGACTGATACCCCTTGATAAGTTCCGCCGCTTCTTCGTCTGAAGGCGCCGGCCCGATGATAACCACGAATCCGGGAATATCCCCAGTAACCAGCGGCACCCCCAGTTCCCGGACTTCCGCGTCGCTCATGTGGCCCCAATAGTGGCGCACCCCGGCGGCGTCGGTATAGGGATCAGACCCTTTGGCTTTAGCGTACTTACACGCCTCAATCACCTCAGCGGCAAGGACCGTGCCAAAACCGGACTTAAATACGTCGGTTAAGCATTGCGAATGGGGCATCCATGCCTTTACATCGGGAAAACAGGCCTTGAGTTCTCCCATGGTGGTGACCTTCTTGCTCAGATAGGCCAAGTGGTTGGCTAGAAAATATGCGGTATTGGGCATGGCAATGGGAGCTGATTCGCCGAGCTCCGCGATTGTCTCATTCAACGTCTTTTCGGCGATGGAATACATCTCATCAACGCCGTCAAAAACCCGGTTAAATAATAATTTCATAAGAAACCATTCCTTCCTGTTAAGGTTACGCTCGCATCTTCATGATGTAAGCTCTACATACAAAATCAATGGCCGGTCTTTGCAGACCGCTTGTCAGGCGGAGCCGTCAATCCGGGCTTTGATCTTTCCAATCTCTTCCCGGGTAGCGGCGCTGGTGTCAAAGGGGGAGACCCCCTGCCGATCCGCCATGATAACTTCATCCCGGTACCGGATGGCGCCGAGAAAGTCTTCGGGGGGTATGCGTTCCAGGAGAAATGTTTCATCCTCCTGGCCGCGCACCTTGTTAGCCACAAGGCTGACCTGTTTTACCCCCAGATCCGCCGCTAAGGATTTGACCTTGTGATAGGTCTGAATACTCCGGGCGCCGGGCTCGATTACCACGATAAAGCGATCCACCATGCCTGCGGTTCCCCGGCCCAGGTGTTCCAGCCCCGCTTCCATATCCATGATAACCACTTCATCCCGGCCAATGACCAGGTGGGAGATAAGCCGTTTGACCATCACATTTTCTGGACAAGCGCAGCCGCCCCCGCCGGTCTCTACCGTTCCCATGATGAGAAATTTTACCCCGTTTTTCTCCCGGGCAAAACGATCCGGAATATCATCAACCTTCGGGTTGATCTTGAAGAATTTCCCGTAACTTTCCGCGGTGGAACCGGTTCTTTCAGCGATAAGCTCCCCCATCTTGGCGATTGGGGTAATCTCCGCCAATTCCGCTTCCGTAAACCCCAGGGCCAATCCAAGATTGGCGTCCGGGTCCACATCCACGGCGAGGACCTTTTTCCCTTCCCCGGCGTAAAGCCGGGCGAGGATTGAGGATAGGGTGGTTTTACCAACCCCCCCCTTTCCGGTAATCGCAATCTTCATATAGCCGGTTCCCTCCATAGCATACCGCGCCGCCCGTTGTCCTGAAACCGTCAGATTCCCAGGGCGGCCCGCTTTGCCTCAATGCCGTCTATCATGCTCTTCACCAGCGCGTGGGGCTCCTTATTGATGATGTACCCCGCCCCGGTCAGTTTCCGGGTTCCCTCGGTGATAAGTTCCATCATTTGAGAGCTGCCCTTGACCTGGGGTTCGATTCCCAGATACACATCAATGCCCGAAGACACCACGTAGTTGGCGATGGAAACCGCCTTTTCACTCATCCATTCGGGGGCGCAGCCTATAATGGGAAGCTGGGTGGTGGCGACCCCCCAATCTTCGGCGATCCCGCTAACCAGGAGCAGTATCCGGCTGATGTCGATGCAGGCCCCCATGTGGAGTATGGGAGGAATGTCCACCAGCTCGCAGACCCGCCGCAGACCAGCGCCGCACAGATACTTGGCGTCCTTGTTGAGGAGCCCCGCTTTGGTGGCCACCTGAGCGGCGCATCCAGTGGCGACGATGAGAATATCGTTCCGCAAGAGCTCTTTCATGATCTCGAAGTGGGAGTAGTCTGGACGGACCCGGGGGTTGTTGCACCCCACTATGCCCACCGCGCCCCGGAGCACCCCGGCTTTGATGGCGTCAACCGCCGGGCGGTACGAACCCAGGGTGTCCACATGACTATTGGTTACCCCGTCCAGGTGTTTGATGATCTGTTCGCAGGGATAGCCCACCACCGCGGTATTCTTGCTTTCGGGAATAAAGAGCTTTGAGGCATCCCGGTTCTGGTAGTTGTCGATAGCCATCTTTATCAGCTCCTTGGCCTGATCAAAGGCGGTATCGGTCTTGAATTCCACATAGATGGAACCGGGGATACGGGCGATGGGGGAACTGGTAACAAATTTGGTGTGGAAACAATCGCTCAAGGCGGGCAGCGCGGGGAAGATACACTGCACGTCCACGCACATCATTTCCACCGCCCCAGTGAGGATCGCGTTTTCCTGCTGGAGGAAATTCCCCGCCATCCGCACCCCATGCCGCATGGCCACCTCATTGGCGGTGCAGCAGAGGCCCACGATGTTGATCCCCCGGGAGCCCTTGGCCTTGGCGTAATCCACCAGTTCCTTTACTTCCGCGGCGGTTACCACCATTTCGGAAAAGGCCGGATCATGGCCGTGGACCACGATGTTTACCATGTCCTTTTCCAGAACCCCCAGATTCCCCTCGGTGGACCGCACGGTGGGCGTTCCAAAGAGGATGTCCGTAATTTCCGTGCCAATCATGGAGCCGCCCCAGCCGTTGGACAAGCCGGTTCGCAGGCCCTGCCGGACCAGCACTTCCGCGTCCGCGGTGTTTCCCATGTGGGTCATGTGGAGGGAGGTGGCAATCTCGCGGTCTATGGCCCGGGGCTCAATATCATGCTCCTTCCAAACCTTCTGCCGTTCCGCGGGGGCCCGCTTGATAAAACGCTGGAACCCAAAGGGTTTCCCAAATTCCTCAAGCCCGGCCTCCGCCACCGCGTGGGCGACCGCGTAGATATCCTTGCCTTCCGTTGGGACGCCCCATTCCTTGGCCAGGTTGAGCAGTTTTTGCTCATCCCGGACTTTATAGCTCCCGTCAGGGCTGGTACTGTGGAGCACATGGAGTATCTCCCGGGCATGATCCGAGTGGGAAGCCGTGCCCGCGGCGATAGTCCGTAAATAATTCCTTCCCGCGATGGCGTGGGCGTCAGCGCCGCAGATGCCTCGAGGAGCTTTGGCGGTAATGCGGCAAGGTCCCATGGAGCAGTTCTTGCAGCAAATACCATCCTCTCCAAATTTACAGTGGGGGGTCTGGCTTTTATTCCGGTCCTCCCAAGTTTCCGCGCAAACCTTACAGGCAATTTCCTTGAGTTTTGCGGTATCCGACTCCATCTGCTCAATGGTTGTCATGTGGTCGAATGTCTTCAATATGCACCTCTCCTCTTCATAAAGATTATGTGTGATAAACCCTTCCAAGGGTTTACGTATGCCTTATCCTTCTAGGTCCGGCCAGAAGGCTTTTGAAAATAGTATACACCCCCTTATTCCAGAACGCTAGACCTAAAATGCGATTTTATCGTAATTTTTTTATCCGCCGTCCAAGGGGGAAGTCTCCCGCTATCAACAACTTAAGAGATTAGCGGGGGGTAAGCCGCCCTCACTCCGAACCCGCCGGGTTCACCGCTCCCCCCCATGCGGGGGATCTCCCCCCGCAACGCCCCCGCCGGGGGGCCGAAAGGCCCCCCGGCCCCCCCTTAAGTTGTTGACAGTGGAAGTCTCCCCCTACAGCGCGCTTCGTTGCGCCGCGCCCCCAGCTGTCAGGTACTTGTTCACTTCCTTGCTTTGAAACGTTCCTTGAGAATGGTAATCGCCACCTCCCCAACCACCGCGAGATCCTCGGCGGTAAAAGCAAAAATAAAATTATCGTCAAAAAGAATCTGGGCGGACGGGGGAAATTCATCGTCCGCGCCCCAGAGCAAAAGATTTATAAAGAGACCGTTGATGAATTCAAGCCGGTACCCCGCGTCCCCCTGGGGCAGAAGTTCAGCCCTGAATTCCGCGGTTCCTTCCATGAGCGCTTTGAAGGCCCCGATGTCGGCGCCGAAACCATAGGCCAGCCGTTTAAGACAGCGGCCCTCGAAGTTCCGGTAATAGACGCCGCCCCACGGCACTTCGTTGTAGGAAAGCGGTTTGCCCGCAGGCGGGGTATAACGCCCCTCGCAGAGGTAGCGGAGGATGAGGATATACTCCGGGGGGACCTTTTCTGTTGCTTGGATTGGCTGGGGCTTCTTTTCCGGCGGCGCGCCCTCCTGAACAAGGGTAAACGCCGGGAAGGGTACGCGGTAGGGCCTTCCCATAAGCCGGAGGGAAAAGGCGGCGTTTCCGGCGTTATAGGGCAGGCCGCAACGCTGGGCCGTTTCTTGGGGGTTAAGCCCCCGGTATTTATCCAGATAATACCTATAGGGAACCTGATCTTTTTGATTCCGCTGGGGCGTATGTATAACGTTCATGCCGTTACAAAAAGGGACGCATCCGTATGGGGAAGAAAACAGGCGGCGACAAATTCGTCCATATACCCCGGATGGGAGGATAATTCCAGATAGGTCATGCCCCGGCTGATCTCCGAAACCATGGCGCGGGCCTTGCGGGATATCAGCATGGCGTAGGCCCCTTGTTGGGAACTGTTGCCAATGTAATGATATTTTTCCAGGTCCAGATTGGGAAACATCCCGATCCGGATGGCCTGCGCCATGTTGATGCCGCTTCCGATTCCGCCGGCCACATAGACATCCTCAATGGCGTCCACCGGAAAGTCCACGATTTTAAGCATGGTTCTGATGGCGGAAAAGATCGCCCCCTTTGCCCGGATAAAGTTATCAATATCCGATTCTGACAGGGCCACATCAAACCCGGTTTCGGTTTCCGAAGCAAAGGCGATAATATAGCTTCCCTGCCCCCAGGGGTCCCGGCGTATCCGCCTTCCCTCGGCAACGATTTTCCCCCGGGCGTTGATGATCCCGCAGCGGAAGAGTTCCCCAATCAGATCGATAATCCCGGACCCGCAGAGCCCCGCGGGTTTTTGCCCCGTCCCGGCGCCGATCACCGTAATAGCGGGATCCAAGGTATCCGCGTCAATACGGCAGGCTTCAATCGCGCCGTCGGTCGCCCGCATACCGCAGCTAATATCCCCCCCCTCAAAGGCGGGACCCGCGGAACAGGCGCAGGCCATGAGAAACTCGGAGTTCCCAAAGACCAATTCCCCATTGGTCCCCAGGTCGATAAACAGGGAAAGGGATTCTTTTTTGAAAATCATGGAGGCGAATACCCCGGCGGTAATATCCCCGCCCACATAACTGCCGATGTTGGGGGCCAGAACGATTTCCGCGTCTGGATGCACGGGCAGACCCAAATCCGCCCCCCGGAAATCCGCTGTTTCAAAAAAAGCGGGCACATAGGGTTCCAGCCGGACGAATTCCGGGGAAACGCCCATGAATAAATGAATCATGGTGGTATTCGCCGCCACCGTTACCCGGTATATGGTTTCCGGCGCGATATTTAAGGATTGGCAGATACTTAGGATAAGGGGCTCAATACAATCCTGGGTTACCGCCCGGCGCAGCCGTTCCAAGCCCTGGGGCTTGACGCTCTCAATAATCCGGTTGATCACATCCGCCCCATAACGTATCTGGCCGTTTCCCGCGGAGCCTATGGTAAGCAATTCCCCCGTATCCAGATTCACCAGGGCCATGGATATGGTGGTAGTCCCTATATCAATGGCGAGCCCCGCGTTCAACGGCGGAGCCTCCGCGTTTGCGCTGTCCGCGCTCTTGCCGGGAAAGACATTGAGCAGGAGGTTTTGGCGCTCTTCCTGCCGGATGACGGCGGTAAGGGAAAAATCCGCTTCCCGCAGGGCGTGGGGGAGTTTGCGCAGGGCATGGAGGCTGATAAGGGTAGGAACGCTGGAACGCGGCTCTTCCTGTTGGATCGCTTCCTCGATGCCGCGAATCAGCCGTTCCTTGTCCGCCATGGCGTCCTCTAAATTCGGCGGGCTTAGGTTTATCCGCAATGTTTTCAGCCCCAGGTCCCCCCCTAATGCCATGGCCTTTAGTTCTGTTTGGAGATGGGAAACAATACGGCCTTCCTGTGCCGCCCCCTTGCCGGATACTTTAATACGGTTCTGATAGGCTAAGGCGCTGCTGGAAATAGCAACAAGGGCTTCCGACCTAACCAGGGCGCCGCAGGCGAGGCGGAAGCCTTCCTGGTATTCTTCCTGGCTGATGTGCAAGGTAAAAGGGCCTTCCGTTTCTCCTTCAAGCAGCTTTACCCGGCATTTTCCACAGGTGCCGTTCCCCGAGCAGGGCGCGTCAAGGGCGATATTCGCCTTTTTAGCCGCGTCCAAAAGGGATTCCCCATGAGCGGCAAATACGCTCCGGTCTTCCCCCCCTTCCACCTTGAATGTTACTGTATATCCCTTTTCTTCCATAAAAAATGCTCAACTCCTTTTCAAGGCTTTCGGCGCTTCCTTACGCAACGCTGCTTGCCGGAGGCCGGCCATGCGCTGGCAACAACTTTAAGAGATTAGCGGGGGGCAAGCCCCCCTCACTCCGAACCCTCCGGGTTCTCCGCTACCCCCCATGCGGGGGTTCCACCCCCGCAACGCCCCCGCCGGGGGGCCGAAAGGCCCCCCGGTCCCCCCGTAAGTTGTTGACAGTGGGAACAAATACCCCGCACCCCCAGCAGTAACCGGCCCAAGGAACGGGGAATTACCCCGCAGAGATTAAAAGCCTATAACCGGCGGTAATCCGCGCAATCCTATGTTTTTCGTCAAGGGCAAAGATAATTTTTCACAAAAATCTTTTCCCCGGCAGCTCCCGGCCCGTTACGCGCTTAACGCCAACTTGGCCAGTTCTTTCCCCGCCGTTTCAGGCTTCTCGCAATGCCCCGGTTCATAC
>JAITHL010000124.1 GCA_031279975.1 Treponema sp.
ACGCTGATTAACTTGACGCTAATCAGCGTTACCCTCTGCATTTGCTCATTTCATTACGCAAATGCGGGTAAGATACACTGATTAAATCCTCGATTGGATTTAATCAGTGTTTCCCTAAGGTTCGCAATCCGTAGACTTTGTTAAGAAGTCCGCATTAATCAGCGGCTGTCTATAATGCGGACCCATTATAAACAGACCTCCTGAAAAAACGCATTTTCGCGGCCTAAGGGCGAGAAAAAGCAAGGTCTGTCCATAAAGCAACCGGCTTTCTGGACAGACGCTAATCAGCGCCGCCCCAAGACCGGTTCAGCTCCCAGGGAAAAAGCGCCGGAAGAAAAGCGCCAGGGAGTCCCACAGGCGCTTGAAAAAACCGCCCGCCTCCACCGCTTCGGTTGTAAGGAGAGGGATGCGCTTGAGTTCCCCCTCCGCGTCGGAGAGCACCAGGCTGCCCACAACGCTGCCCGCGGGCAGGGGCGCCAGGGCCGGTTCAGCGTACTCCGTATCCCAGCGGATACGCCCGCCCCGGTTTTTATACCCGGTAAAGGTGAGGGTATAGCTTCCATCGCCGCTTGCCGGGCCCGGAGCGGCGTTTACATAGTTCTTCGCCCCCTTCCAAACGCGGAGGGGCTCAAAGGGGCCGGCGCTGAGGCGGATGGTGCGGAAGCGCTCAAAACCCCAGGCCAGCAGCCGCTTCCCGTCCTCATCCCGGACCCTATCCCCCCGCCACTGGGCCGGCGCGCCCAGAATAACCGCCACCAAACGGGTCTCCCCCCGCAGGGCGGTCACGGCGATGTTGTATCCCGCCTCGTCGATATACCCGGTCTTCAGGCCGTCTACCCCGTCCACCTCCTGGAGAAGGGCGTTGTGGTTGTACTGCACTATGGTGCCTGGATTATCCTGATAGGCTTCCGGCACATTCTCCCTTTTGGGATAGGCGAAGGAGGGGACCGAATGGTACGCCCCCAGGGTTTCCGGGTGCAGCCGGAGATACTCCCGGCAGAACTGGGCGAATTCCAAGGCCGTGGTGGTATTGTATTCCGATATGCCCGAAGGCTCGGTAAAATAGGTTTTCCGCAGGCCCCAACGCGCCGCTTCCTGGTTCATGAGTTCCACAAAGCCCGCTACCGTGGGGGCAAAGCGGAGGGCTACCGCCACCGCCGCGTCGTTTCCCGAAGGCACGGCCAGCCCCAGAAGCAGTTCCCGCATGTTTGCCCGCTGTCCCGCGGCGAGAAACATCAGGCTCGACCGGGGCGGCTGGCTGGCCGCCCATGCCTGCCGGGGCAGGGGAAAGCGCTCGTCCAGGGAAGCCTGTCCCGCGGCGATCTCCCTAAGGGCTATGTGCATGGTCATCAGCTTGGTCAACGAGGCGGGGGGTATCACCGCGTCGGCGTTCTTCGCAAACAAGAGGGTTCCGGTGGCCGCGTCGATCAGGGCCGCGGCGCGGGATTGCACGTCCGGGGCCGCGAAACCGGCGGCCCCGGACCGGGCGGCGTCCTGGGCCGGCAGGAGGCTTCCGGCGGCAAACAGGCAAAACAGCAGGCATATCCTCAGCATTATCCCAAACCCGTCTTAAAAATCCGCCTGCCCCAGGGCCCGGGGATAGGGGATAACATCCCGGATATTCCCCATCCCGGTAACATACTGAACCAGCCGGTCAAACCCCAAACCAAAACCCGCGTGGGGAACCGAACCGTAGCGGCGCAGGTCCGTATACCAGGCATAGTCCGGGCGCGGCATACCCAGGGCTTCCATCCGTTGTTCCAGTTTGTCCAAATCATCCTCCCGCTCTGATCCCCCGATGATCTCCCCCAGCCGGGGCAGGAGCACATCCATGGCCCGCACGGTTTTGCCATCCCCGTTCTGTTTCATATAGAAGGCTTTAAGCTCCTTGGGGTAATCAGTAACAACCACCGGGCCCCGGACCAGCTGTTCAGTGAGAAATTTTTCATGTTCGCTCTGGAGATCGCAGCCCCAAGAGGGTTTGAAGGCAAAGCCCGCGCGGGGGGCGTTCTTTTCCAGCTCCCCTATGGCTTCAGTATAGGTGATAGGGGTAAAGGCCGAATCAACAACCGATTGGAGGGCCCCGGCAAGCCCCTTTTCGTTATGGGCGCCGAAAAAACCCAGGTCCTCGGCGCAGTCCCGCAGGACCATGCGACAGAGGGCCTTCAAAAAATCTTCCGCCAGGGCAATGTTGTCTTCCAGACAGGCAAAGGCGCATTCCGGCTCCACCATCCAGAATTCCGCCAGGTGCCGGGCGGTATTGGAATGTTCCGCCCGGAAGACCGGGCCGAAGGTATAGACCCGGGAAAGGGCGGCGGCATAGGTTTCCGCTTCCAACTGGCCTGATACGGTGAGGTAGGCCGGCTTGCCGAAAAAATCCCTGGTATAATCGGGCCCGTTTCCGGTCCGGGCCAGGGCTTGCAGGTCCAGGGCGGTAACTTGAAACAGCGCGCCGGCCCCTTCAGCGTCATTGGCCGTGATAACCGGCGTATGGATGTGGCAAAACCCCCGGGCCTGAAAAAACTCATGGACGCCGAAGGCCAAACGGTTCCGTATCCGGGCCACCGCCCCAAAGGTATTGGTCCGGGCCCGCAGGTGGGCGATTTCCCGCAGAAATTCCAGGGAGTGCCGTTTCTTTTGCAGGGGATAGGCGGGAATGCCCGGCCCCGCTTCAGCCGGGGCTTCCCCGATGATCCGGACATCCTGAGCGGCAAGCTCCACGGCCTGGCCTGAAGCCGGGGAGGGAACCAAGTTCCCCCGTATCTCCGCCGACGCGCCGGTGGAAAGCCGCTCCAAGACCCCGCGGTCCGCTGAGGCCCGGTCAAAGGCGCATTGGAGGGAACGCATACAGGAGCCGTCGTTTACTTCCAGAAAAATAAGGTTCTTCAATTCCCGCTTGGTCCTGACCCAGCCGCGGACCGTAACTTCCCGTGAATCCGCGGGCAGGGAAAAGAGTTCTTTTATGAGTGGGGTGAACATGGGCTTACTATACCGTACCAAGGGTGAAAGAAAAAGAGGCTTGGGACTCGGGGGCGGGGGCCTTAGTTGACAAAGGAAACAAGAAATCCCTATACTAGGATAAAACTCGATGAGGATTGGCATGTCCGGGCAGCTACAGCTCACCTTTATAAATTTCAAGCAAGACGCATATATCGTAGTGGAAGGCAAACAGAACGCCGACCATTTTTATATCATAAAAGAAGGAAAGGTCCGCATTATTAAACAGGTGGAGGTGGTGGAGGAAGAGGGGGGGAATATCCTGGGGCCGGGGGATTTCTTCGCGGTCATATCCACCATGTCCTCCCATAGCCACATTGAAACGGCCATGGCCATGACGGATGTTATCCTGATCTCGGTGCAGCGGGAACAGTACGGCCAGTTGATCCAGAATAACAGCTCCATAGCCATGAAGATTATCATGCAGTTTTCAAAGCGTATGCGCTATTTAGACGAGGCCCTCACCCGCTTGACCTTGAACAACAACGCGGAGGACGATCCTTCCCACCTGTTTAAGGTGGGGGAATATTACGTCCGGCAAAACCAGTATAACCTGGCCTATTACGCCTACCGCCGCTATATGAAATACTGCCCCCAGGGGCCGGAGACCGCCGCGGCCCGGGAACGGATGATGAAAATAGGCCCCTATGTCAAAAACATCAAGATGGATTTTCAACCCGATGAATTTAACCGCTCCTATACCAAGGGGGACATGATCTTTTCCGAGGGGGAACCGGGGGAGGAGCTGTACATCATCCAGAAGGGGTCGGTCAAGATAGTCAAAATCGTGGATAACCGGGAGGTGCTCTTGGCGGTTCTCAAGACCGGGGATATTTTCGGGGAAATGGCCCTCCTGGAGTCCAAGCCCCGGGCTGCCTGCGCCATAGCCTATGAGGATTGCGCGGCCCTGGCGGTGAACCGGGCCAATTTTGAGCGCATGGTTTCTTCCCAGCCCCAGATCATTTCCCGGCTTACCACGCTGCTTTCCGAGCGGCTCTGGTTCATCTATAAGCAGCTGGCCAACACCCTCATCGCCGATCCCCTTACCCGCATGTACGACGCCCTGCTGATTCAATTGGAGAAGAACCGGGTCCCCCTGGCCAAGAGCGAACCCTATACCTTTGATTTCGGCCCCAATGAGCTGACCACCATGGTGGGCCTGTCCAAGGGGGATGGCAGCCTGGTATTGCGGAAATTACTGGAGAACAAGGAACTCCTGATACTCAACGATAAAATACAAACCCGGAACGTAACGGACATTGTTAAACAGGCTGAATTCTATCAAAAGATGCAGCGGATTGAACAATCGCGGCGCTCCGCATCCTTCCGGGCGCCCGGCCCCCGTTAATCAGCGCCGCCCCCCGCCGATAATGCTAATGAGGCAAACGATGAACAGCACAAATCAGCGCGGGAAGCGGGGCGCGGGCGTGTTTCCGCTCATCCTGATCCTGGCGGCGGCCCTGGCCCGGGGCGGCCTGGGCGCGGAGGAACAAAATGGCGGGCCCGGCGGCCCGGCGGAGCTGCCCCGGTCCTTCCGGGAGCTGCGCCTGGGCATGAGCCTGGAGGACCTCAAGCAGGCCCTGCAAGCGGACGGGCTTTTCGCGTTCCAGGGGGACCGGGATGTATCCTTCCTGCCCAGCCGGGAACAGAATCTCATAGAAACCACGGGATACTCCTTTATACGCCGGGCGTTTTTCCAATTAAACGAGGAAAAACTCTTTATCATGGCCTTTTCCCTGGACAGCGCCCTGATCGATCACTATTCGGTGTATACCTCCCTGGCGGAGAAATACGGGGAGCCGGCCCGCGTTACCCCCCGCGAGGCGGTCTGGGAATCCGACGCGGTGCGGGTGTCCCTGGAACGGCCCTTAACCGTAAAGTACATCGATCTCCCGGTGTTTAACGAAATCATCGCCGGATCAAAACAGGCGGAATCCCATGAATTGTTCCTGCGGGGGGAATTCCTCCATGATTTTTAAGCCCCCCCCGCGGGGGCGCGCGCGCGTCCTGGGCGCCCTTGCCCTGGGCTGCCTGGCCCTGTTTTACTGCCGGGCCGCCGCGGGCCGCTCCGGGGCGGAGGAACCGGCCAAGGCCCCGCCGCCGGAGATCAACGCCCCGGGGTCTCTGGAAATCCTTGCTATCACCATCGAAACGGCCCGGGGCGCGGTGATTCCCCTCAAGGTTGAAGCGGCCCGCACCCAGGCGGAACGGAACCGGGGGCTGATGCGCCGGCCTTCCCTGGCCGCCGGGGAGGGCATGCTCTTTGTGTTCGACCGGGATCAGGTACTCCATTTCTGGATGAAGAACACCGTCATCCCCCTTTCCATCGCCTTCATCAGCTCCGCCGGGGAGGTGCTGGAAATCCGGGACATGGCCCCCCTGGATTTGACCGGCGTTACCTCCAGCCGCTCGGCCCGCTACGCCCTGGAGGTCCCCCAGGGCTGGTTCTCCCAGGCCGGGATTGCGCCGGGGGATTATGCGCGGCTCCCCTAGGGAAGCGCTGATTAAACCGGCTTTTTAACCAGGTCCACGGATTTCACGGATTACCACGGATTTCCGGTAACAAAACACCGCTAATCCGTGGACCCTTATTCCCAAGACCGCTGATTACGCTGATTCCCACGGATTGCCGCAGACTGCCGGTAACAAAACCCCGCTAATCCGTGCCGAACCGGAGGGTTCGCAATCCGTGGACCCTTATTCCCAGGACCGCGGATTACGCTGATTCCCGCAGATTGCCGCTGATTGCCGGTAACAATATCCGCGTTAATCTGTGTTAATCCGTGTTAATCCGTGTTAATCTGTGTTAATCCGTGGACCCTTATTCCCAGGACCGCGGATTACGCTGATTCCCGCAGATTCCCACAGATTGCCGGTAACAATATCCGCGCTAATCTGTGTTAATCTGTGTTAATCTGTGTTAATCTGTGTTAATCCGTGGACCCTTATTCCCAAGACCGCTGATTACGCTGATTCCCGCAGATTACCACAGATTGCCGGTAACAATATCCGCGTTAATCCGTGCTAATCCGTGTTAATCTGTGTTAATCGGTGTTAATCCGTGTTACTCCGTGGACCCATATTCCCAGGACCGCGGATTACGCTGATTCCCACTGATTACCGCAGATTGCCGGTAACAATATCCGCGTTAATCCGCGCTAATCCGTGTTAATCTGTGTTAATCCGTGGACCCTTATTCCCAGGACCGCGGATTACGCTGATTCCCACGGATTGCCGCAGACTGCCGGTAACAATATCCGCGCTAATCCGCGCTAATCTGTGTTAATCTGTGTTAATCCGTGGACCCTTATTCCCAGGACCGCTGATTACCGCTGATTGCCGCTGATTGCCGGTAACAAAATCTGTGGTAATCTGTGCTAATCCGCGTTAATCCGCGGTCCCTTTTGATAATGCCTTTTTAACCAGGTCCGCTGATAACCGCTGATTACGCTGATTCCCGCTGATTCCCACGGATTTCCGCAGACTGCCGGTAACAATATCCGCGTTAATCCGCGTAATCCGCGCCGGCCCGGAGGTTCGCAATCCGCGGACCCTTATTCAAAAGCCCGCGGATTACGCTGATTACGCGCCTGACAGCTTGCCGTTGTATGCGTCCGCCAGGGCGTTTACGTTCTTAAAAAGAATGTGCAGCCCAATGTACGGCCCAATGATGATGATCCACCCCAGCAGCATCCACAAGAGCAGCGCCGATCCGCCTTCTTTGATAGTAACGCCGTACCGCGGCCCGTTGTCCTGGAGGCGTTCACCCGCATTGTACAGCCACACCCAAAAGTAAATGCCAAAGGTAATCAGGCTTAAAAAGAAAAGCGCCAGGAGGCCCCTGGTCTTTTTTCCATCGCCTTCGCACATAACATTCACGTCCCTTGCCAGGACATGAACCCTCCACAATCCATATATCCCGCCGGTGATTGCCGAAAGCAGGATATAAGAAACCAAACCTCTTTTCTTTATCATTTTCCGCTCCTTTCTTTTTCTTTAGGAATACTGTCCCTGGGGAAACACTGATTAAATCAGGGTTTTTGAATACAGTCCACGGATTGCACGGATTTTCACTGATTTCCGGTAACAAAACCCTTCTTATCCGTGAAAATCTGTGTTAATCCGTGGACCCTTTTATGTATGCCGAATAAATCAGCGGTTCCCTGGGCTTCCGGTTTTATCAAAGCGCGCGGAGGAAAGAGCGGCAGTTACCGCCCGGCCCTTTCCCCGCTCTTCCCTTCTTTTCCGCGCCGAACCGGAGGTTCGCAATCCGCGGACCCCTATTCCCAGCCGCCCGCGGGCCCGCTTTTTTCGCTGTCCATTACCGCGCCGGCCCGGGCCGTGGTGTTGCGCTTCTTGGAAATCTCGCTGCCCCTATCATTCCCAAGCGCGGCCGCGTGCCCCCGGCTGTCATCCTGCGCCATGTTTGGCTGGCCCGCCTCCTGGGCGTTGGACCCGTAGATGACCCCGCCGGATTTGATGAATCTTCCGGTAACATAGGCCCCGCCGCCGGATTTGGCGGAATTCCCGCTGATAGTCCCGCCGGTCATGGTGAAGGGGCCTTCTACATAGGCCCCGCCGCCGCCGGAGTAGGAGGAGGAGGAGGAGTTCCCGCTGATGGTCCCGTTATTCATGGTGAACGTGCCTTTGACCCACACCCCGCCGCCGCCGTAGGAGTAGGAGGAGGAGGAGGAGTTCCCGCTGATGGTTCCGTTATTCATGGTGAACGTGCCTTCTACATAGGCCCCGCCGCCGCCGACGGAGGAGAAGTCGGCGGCGACGGAGTTCCCGCTGATGGTTCCGCCGTTCATGGTAAACGCGCCTTTGACCCACACCCCGCCGCCGTAGGATTTGTTCAAGGAGGAGGAGGAGGAGACGGAGTTCCCGCCGATGGTACTGTTATTCAGGGTAAACGTGCCGGAAGCAATGTACACCCCCCCTCCGGCGCAATCACCATTTCCGCGGGCGCTGCTGTTGCCGCTGATGACGCTGTCCTCCATGGTAAAACCGCCGGAGGCCGCCACATACACCCCGCCGCCATACCCGCCCGCGGCGGTGTTTTTGCTTACCGTGCTGTTGTACATGGCGAGCTTGCCGGAAGCCACATACACGCCGCCGCCGTTGCCGGTTGTCTTGTTCCCGGTCAGCGTCGCGCCCTTCAGTACCAGCGAGCCCCCGGCTACGTGGACAAGGCTCTTGTTCGCGTCATTTTGCGCGCCCTCCAGGGTTATGCCCTCTTCCAGGGTAAGGGTTACGCCATCCCGGACGGTAAAGAGCGAATAGGCCGGGCTCTTCCCCTCAAAGGTAACTTTCCGCCTTCCCCCGGCGCATTTCAGGGTAACGCCCACTGTCTTGTTGGGATAGGAAAATTCCGTGGGCGTTACCGCCTGGTCCTTGTCCAGGACTATCGTGTAATTCCCGCCGGTCTGGGCGTTGGCCGCCAGCCAGTCTATGGCCCCGTACAGGTCCATGGCCCCCTGGAACGCGGCCCCCGCGTACAGCCCGGCCTGGGTCATGGCGGCGGTCCCGGAAGCCGCCGCCGGGGCCGCCGCCGCCGCGCCCTGGGGCTGGGCCGCCGCCGCCGGGGGCGCGCCCTGGGGCAAAACCGGCTGGGCCGGGCCGGGTTTTGAAGCCCCCGCCGCCGCCCCGCCGTAATGCGCGCCCCCGCCGTAGCCGGTGGCCCGGCTGTTCACCAGCGCCGTTATGGTGGCGTTGGTTGGAATGTTCCGGTTGAACTGCCCCGCGATCTCCGCGCTCTGCACGCTCAAAGCCCGTACCCGCAGCCGGTACAGGTCCCCAATCCGGGACACCCCGCCAGAAATGATGATCTGGGCGCCGGCTATGCGCCCAAGGGCCTGGGCGGTTTCATCGTCCACCTCCCCGGAGGTCTGGAAATCCAGTTCCGCCCGGATAGCGTCAAGCTGCCGCCGGTCAACCACGGAAAAAAACCGGTCGTTTACCGTGTTGGCGATCAGCTCGTCAATGATGTATTCCGACAGGGCCGGAAAGTCCGACTGGATATTGAGGATTACCAGCTTGTTCCCCTTGGGGAGCTGCCTGTTGAGGTAATCCGAGGTTTCCCGTACCGCCGCGTCCAGGTCAATTGCCAGGGCCGGCTTGGTTTGAGCCGCCGCAGCCGCTTGGGCCGGGGCCGCCGCCGGCCTGGTTTGAGCCGGCGCCGCTTGGGCCGCCTCCGGCCTGGTTTGGGCCGGCTCCGCCGCCGCTTGGGCCGCCTCCGGCTCCGTCTCCGGCGGCTCGTAGGGGGCCTGCCTGGTGGTGCGGCAGGCCGTAAACAGAAGGCCGGATAAGACAAGGCCGGCAAACTTGATTCGATTCATCATAACAATACTCCTTTGAGCCATCCGCAAAAACCGGCTGGTTTCGCGCTGGCCCTCGCGTTTTCCCGCCCGGCCGCGCTGGCCGATCCGGACCTTTTTACAAGGCCCGCTGATTGCCGCTGATTACCGGTAACAAAATCCGCGTTAATCCGCGTTGAACCGGAGGTTCGCAATCCGCGGACTTTTTAACAAGGTCCACGGATTAACACGGATTTTCACTGATTTCCGGTAACAAAATGCCCGCTAATCCGTGTCGAACCGGAGGTTCGCAATCCGCGGACCCCTATAAAACGCCGGCCCTGTTTTACCCGTCGTACCTAACGGCGTAGGTTCCTAAAGATGACGCGCTGTGGGGCATCACCCTAAGATAAACCGTTCCGGTATAACCGGCGATGGTTTGAGGGATGGCATACGCGGTATCCACTTTCGTGAATAGGGCGGACCCATCGGCCTGGTACGCGGAAACATACACATCCCCGGTATAGTTTTTGCTGCCGCTATACGAATCATCCCATTTCACGCTATAGGCGGTTCCGCCTTCCGCGGGAAACTGGTACCACTGTATATTGTTACTGGCGGTAAGGGTTCCATCCTGCCAAGAGCCGCCGGCTAAAATAACCGGGGCGTCATACTTGACAGCGTAGGTTCCGCCCACCGGGGGAAGGATGCTTTCCACGCGGAGATAGACCGTTCCGGTATAACCGGTGATGGCTGGGGAGGCGGTATAACCGCCGGTCTTTTCTAAAAAAAAGGGGTCGCTGCTGGCTTTGTAGGCGGAGACCTTGACCTTCGCGGTCTTAGTGCCGTCGCCGTCCTCCGCGCTGTTCCATTGTATGAAGTAGGTCCGGGAGCTTAGGGCGCTGAAGGAGTACCAGTGAACGCTGCCGGCCTTCAGCTCGCCGTTCTGCCATGCGGCGGCGGGAAGGGCGGCGGGATCGCCGCCGGCAGGCTCCGTATCGCCCTGTTTACCCTGGGAGCCCTGCTCGCCGGTATCGCCCTTGGGACCCTGGGGTCCCTGTTCACCCTGCGCCCCCGGAGGCCCTATGGGTCCGGCGGGGCCTTCGCAAGCGGTAAACGCGAACAGGAAAAGGGCAAGCCCGGAAAGTAAAAAGTTTCTTCTAATTATATAATAGGGAAACGGGAAACGGGAAACGGGAAACGGGAAACGGGAAACGGGAAACGGATAAACGGCCCTTTTCAGTTTGGGCCGGTTCTGGAGCTTGTGTCAAGCGTCCAAATAGAGCGGTTTGCATGGATTGCCTCGCTTATGGATAAATTACCACCCCCACAGATGGGTATCCCCAGTGTATACCCTATAATCGCCGCGGGCAATAGGATTGTCCACTAATTTCCGTGAAAAAACAGGGGCCTTTACTTAACCGGCGGCCCGCTATGCCCGGTGTCCCCCAGGGCTGGTTCTCCTCAAAAGGGTCCGCGGACCTTGTTACAATGGCCGGTATGGGTATATTTTGTAAGTATGGCGGCGCGGTTCACCCTGTTTTCCCAAACCCTGTACTTCCTCGGTTTTTCCATCCGCCTCCTGGGGGGGGCCTATTCCTATGTGTTCCGCCGCCGCCGTATATCCTTCCGCCTATTGATCCTACAGATACTCTTTACCTTTGTGGAGGCCCTGGGCATAACATCCCTCCTGGCCCTGGGGCTGGGCGCGGGGGTATGCGCCGTGGGCCTCCCCTTTTTAAGCCGCCTGTCCCAGGAACGGCTCATCTATACCCTCCTCATTACCATGATAACCCGCGAACTGGGGCCACTCTTCACGGCCATCATCATCAGCGCCCGGTCCGCCACGGCCATGGCCACCGAGGTTGCCGGCATGGTCATTTCCCACGAGGTGGAAGCCTATATTTCCATTGGGATAGACCCTATTGAATACCTGGGGGTCCCCCGTTTCCTGGGGGGAACCCTCTCCATGCTCATGCTGAACAGCTATTTTTCCTTCTTCGGCCTGGGGGCTTCGTTCCTGGTAACCCAGGCGTTTACCCCCCTCCCCGCGGGGGTGTATTTTCACAACCTGGTCCAGGCCCTCAGCCTGCCGGATATTCTCATCTCCCTGGGCAAAAGCCTGTTCTGCGGCATGGCTGTTTCCACCATCGCCCTCTTCGAGGGCTTCGCCGTGGAACATGCCAGCACGGAGGTCCCGGTGGCGGGGCTGCGGGCCGTGGGGGCTTCCCTTATCTGGTGCGTGGCGATCAACCTGGTCTTCTCCATCCTGTATTACGGAGCGATGGGATAAGCCGTGGGCGAGCCCATACTGGCCTTAAAAAACGTCTCCTTCTCGGCCCAGCGGGAATCCATAATCCGGGATATATCATTCCAATATATGGAAGGAAAAACCACCGCCCTGATAGGCCCTTCAGGGGGGGGCAAGAGCACGGCGCTCAAACTTTCCGCCGGCCTCCTGCTCCCCACCCAGGGGGAGGCGCGCTTTCGGGGCAGGAATATCGCCGCCATGACCCGGTCCCAGAATAGGGATTTCCGCCAGGAGGGGGCGGTGGTGTTCCAGGACTCCGCGCTCTGGGCGAATCAGGATATCTATCAGAACCTGGAACTGCCCTTGCTGGCGCGTTTTCCCAAAATGGGGGCAAGGGAGCGGGATGAGCGGATTAAGGCGGCGGCGGCCCAGGTGGGATACCGGCGGTCCCTGGCCATACGGCCCGCCAATCTGTCCATGGGGGAGCAGAAACTCATCGGCTTTGCCCGGGCCCTGCTCTGCCGCCCCACCCTCCTCTTCCTGGATGAATGGACCGAATCCCTGGACGACGAGGCGGCGGGGCGGCTGGTGGGCATAGTCCGGCAATTTCAAGCCCAGGGCGGCACCCTTATCTTTGTCAGCCATGATCTTAAGCTCATTGAGTATCTAGCCGATTTTGTGGTTATGATTAAGGGGGGGCGGGTTAGCGCGGTCCTTGCGGGAAGCGACGTTGCCGAAAAAAAACTCCTTGACCGTATGAACCAGCCCCTCCAGGAAAAGGAACCGGAGTAATGCGGTTTAGAATACGCTTTGCCTATCAAATAGTGGGGGTCTTGACCCTGGCGGGGCTGCTCCTGCTCATCCTGGTTATCTTCATCCTGGGAAGCAATCAACGCTGGTTTGCCCGGGACTACGCCTATACCGCCTATTTTGAAAGCGCATCGGGATTGAGCGTGAATATGCCGGTGCTGTACAAGGGTTTTACCATCGGCAATGTCAAGGCTTTTAGACTGAATAATGAGGACATTGTGGAGGTAACCTTTTCTATCTTTAACCACTACAACAACCGGGTCCGGGAGGGATCGGTGGTGGACCTCCATATAAGCCCCATCGGGCTGGGGAATCAGTTTGTTTTTTACGCCGGCCTGGGAAGCGCCCAATTGGAAGCGGGGGCCCGTATTCCCATCAAAAATTCCAGCGAGGCCCGGCAATACATCGAACAGCGGCTGGCCTCGGTTCCCCCGGATAACGACAAGATCAATACCATCCTCGGCGGGGTAACGGAACTGCTGGATACCTTCAATAAGATAGCCCGGGATGTGGATAGGGCCGTCGCGGGAAGCGGGGACAGCTCCCTGGGCAGAATACTGGGCAGCGCTGAGGGAACCATGGCCGACGTATCCGCCGCGGCCGGGGATTTCCGGAGTTCCCTGGAACAGATACTCGCGGACCTCCGGCCCATCGCGGTGAATCTGAAAAAGCTCTCGGATGAGCTGGCCGATCCCCAGGGAACCCTAGGCTCCATACTCAACAGCGAAGGGCCGGTCTATACCCATCTATCGGCCTCGCTGGAAGGGCTGGCGGGAATCATTAAAAGCCTGGATAAGACCGCCGCCTTTATTCCAACCCAGCTTCCCCAGCTCGGCGCCCTGATCCTGGAACTGCGGACCGCCCTAGTCAGCGCGGAAGACGTGCTGACCGCCCTGGCCAATAACCCGCTCCTCAAGAACGGTATCCCCCAACACGCCGGCGGCCAGGGCGCGGGAACCAGCATCCGGGATGTTTCGTTCTGATGAAACCCTTGGCGGCGCTCATCCTGACCTGCCTCCTGGGAACGGCTTGTTCCACCCCCCCCAAGGGCGGGCCGCCGGAAGCGCGGCTTACCCGGCGGGCCGCGGAAAGCCATCTGGCGCTTGCCAATCAAGCGGCGGACCGGGGGAATTATCCCCTAGCCCTGGAACTCCTGGAAGAAACCCGGCGTTTAGCCTTGAGCGCCGATTATTCCCCGGTCCTGATCCAGGCCGCCTTATCCCGGGGCGCCGTCCTCTTCTTCCAGGGGGACAGGGCCGGGGCCGAAGCCGCGTGGCAAAACGCCCTGGAAGAGGCGGGCTACGCGAACCAGCGGGAACTGGCCGCCCTCTGCCGTATCTATATGGCCCGGGGCCGGCTCTTCGCCGCCATCCAAAACAAAGACGGTCCGGGAAGGGCCACTGAGGTCCGTTCCCAGGTTCAAGCGGCCCTGGGGATCATTACCAAGGACGCCGCTTCCATTGCCCTCGGCTGGACCGTCATCGGCTTGGCGGAAAAAGAACTGGGCCGCTGGGACGAGGCGGAACGGGCCCTCAAGAAGGCCCTGGCATTGTATACGGAACAGGGCTATTGGGAACAGGCGGGATATGCCTGGTATGTGATCGCCTCGGTCCGTTCCGTGGCGGGCCGTTTCGCCGAAGCCGAAGCCGCCCTCAAGGAGGCCCTGGCCTGCGACCGGCGGGCGGAAAACGGCTACGCCCTGGGGAAGGATTGGATGGCCCTGGGCGAAGTCCTTGCCAAGGCCGGGAAGAAACAGGACGCGGACGCGGCCTACCGCCGGGCCGCGGCTATATTCCGCGCCATTGACCGTGAAGCGGACGCGGCGCGGGCGGACGCGGCGCAAACAAACGCGGCGCAAACAAACGCGGCGGGCATAGAAGAATAAAAAATGGATGTATAGGGATGAAACGGCGTTTTAACGCGATGCGTCCGAAAACCCTCATCATGGCTCTTTTCATCGTATCCTTTACGGCGATACTGCTCGTAACCCTCGCGGCCAATGTTTTCATCAGCCTTTCCTTTACAGCCATGGAGCGGTATATACAGCAGCGGCTCTTCATGGTAAGCGGCGTGGCGGCGGGTTTTGTGTCCCTGGGGGAACTCAATCAATACCAGCGCCTTGAGGATATGGAGCGGCCCTCCTACCAGGCCCTGCGCCGCAAATTACAGGGCCTGGCCGGGACCCTGGAGGTACACGCGGTCTATTACCTCAGACCCAGTGAACGGGGTATGCTCCAATACATTATCCATAGCGGTTTTGATGCAACAATCCAGGCCGGCCTGGATACCCCGCCGCGCAGCCAGAGCCAGATACCGGGAAGCCAAGCCGCCCTTGCGGGCCGCTTGGGGTATTCCGGCCTGGGGAATTACGCCCCGGGCCGCCGGGGGCTTTTGAGCGCCTACGCCCCCCTGTTCGGCGCCGGGGAAACCGTGGAGGCCCTTGCGGGGGTCGATGTTGACGACAGCCCCATTGTGCGGACCCATTGGATACTGCAAGTCCTTACGGCGGTGCAAATCGTTTCCGTGTGCATACTATTCATCAGCGGCCTTATCTGCCTGAACTTGTTCCGCCGGGAAGCAAAACAGGCCGGCGCGGCCAGCCGGGCCAAGACCGCCTTCCTGGCCCAAACAAGCCATGAGCTCCGCACCCCCATGAACGCGGTGCTTGGGATGAGCGAGCTGGCCCTGCGCTCGGATACCCGGACCCAGGCCCTGGAACACGTGGAGGGGATCAAGCAGGCGGGGCATAGCCTCCTTGCCATTATCAATAATATTCTGGACATTGCGAACAGCGAGGGGGAAACCCTGGAAATAACCAGGGCCCCCTATTCCCTGGCCTCGCTCCTCAAGGATGTGATCGCCATCGTCCGCCAACGGGCCGCGGAAAAAGCGCTTATTCTCATCGTTAAGACGGACGCCGCCCTTCCCAATACCCTGCTGGGGGATAAGGCCCGCCTCCGGCAGGTCCTTATCAACCTGCTTGCCAACGCTGCGCGGCATACCAGTACCGGCGCCCTCCGCTTCACCCTGCGGGGCGAGGGGGGTTGCCCAAAGGCCCGGCGCCTTACCCTGCGCTTCGAGGTTTCAGGCGGCCAAGAACAGGACCCGCCCTTCCGGTTCAAACCCCTTCCCCGGCGGGACAGGCGCAAGAACCAGGGGACAGGGGAATTCGGCCCGGACCTGGAGATTACCCGGAGCATCTGCCTTGCCCTGGGCGGAACCCTCGATGCGTCCAGGAACCGGGGGGAGGGCCCGGCGCTTACCCTCCGGCTCCCCCAAACCGTTCTCGATGGGAAAGCCCTGGCATCCGTGCAAGAGCCTTCCGCAAAGGAAACCCTGTGCTATGAAGATCAGGCCCTTTACGCTGAAGCCCTTGACCATGCCCTGCGCGGCCTGGGGGTCCGGGGAACCATAGTCGCCCAGGTGGAAGCGTTTTTCCAGGAACTTGCCCAGGGATCCTATGCTTTCGCCTTCATCCCCCTCTCCTTAGCGGCAAAAACCACGGCCTTCCTCAAGGAAAAATCCCTCCAGACCGCGGCGGCGCTCATGGCGGAGCCTGGGGAAACAAGGGACTCCCAGGGTTTGCCCATCCTGGTACGGCCTATCTATGCGGTCCCGGCGGCAGACGCGCTCAACCGGTACGGGCCGGGCGCGGCCCAAGGGCTTGCGGGGCCGTACCTTGCCCCGCAAGCGCGTATTCTGGCGGTGGACGACATACCCGCCAACTTGGCGGTTATCAAGGGCCTGCTGGCGGCCTGGCAGTGCCGGGTGGATACGGCCGCCAATGGGGAAGAGGCGCTCTGGATGGTACAGCGGCGGCAGTACGACCTGGTGTTCATGGACCACATGATGCCCGTAATGGACGGCATTGAAAGCGTCCGGCACATCCGGGGACTGCGGGGCCCTTATTACCAAGGGCTTCCCATTATCGCTTTTACGGCCAACGCGATTATGGGGATGCGGGAACTGTTTTTAGCGCAGGGTTTCAACGATTACCTGAGCAAACCCATTGATACCGCGAATCTGGAGGCCCTGCTGAACGCCTGGCTCCCGGCGGGCAAGCTCCTCCCCCAAAGCCGTGAGGACAGGGGGGAGGACGCGGCGGGATTGCTGGACGGCCTGTCTCTGGAGGGCGTTGATCTGGCTATGGGAAGGGCGCGCTACCGGGAAAAACCCTACCTGGAGGTACTCCGTTCCTATGCGGTTCAAACCCCGGCCTTGCTGGAAAAGCTGCGGGGCCTCACCGCCGGCCCGCTTTCGGAGGAAACCATAGGGGACTACAGCATACTGATCCACGGCATTAAGGGGGCGGCCTACGGCATCTGCGCCAATGACGCGGCAAAGCAGGCCGAGGCCCTGGAACACGCGGCCCGGCGGGGGGACCGCCGCTATATCGAAGCCAACAAATCCCGTTTTTTTGACGGCATGGAAACCCTGGCCCGCGGTATCCGCAGCCTGCTTGATACTATCAGCGCCCAAGTGCCGGATAAACCCCCGGCGGACGCGCCGGACCCGGAGATCCTGCGGCGGCTGCTTGAGGCGGGCCGCCAGTACAAAACAAGCTCCATGGAGTCGGCGCTCCTTGAGCTGGAATCCTATGCCTATGCGTCAGGCGGCGATCTGGTAAGCTGGCTCCGGCGGCAAATGGATACGCTGGAATACGGCGCCATCTGTAAACGGCTGGAACACGCCCTAGGGAAGGGCTGATTAAACCGGGTTTTTAACCAAGTCCACGGATTACCACCGATTATAGGCTTTTAATTCCGTGAAAATCCGTGCCGAACCGAAAAGTTCGCAATCCGTGGACTCTTTTGATACATCCGAATTAATCAGCGCTGCCCTGGGGGAGCCGCGCATGATCCCCCGGCGCAATCCCGGCCTGGGAGAACCAGCCCTGGGGGACCCCGGTCATAGCGGGCCGCCGGTCAAGTAAAGGCCCCTGGTTTTTTCACGGAAAATAGTGAACAGCCCTATTGTCTATAGCGATTATAGGGTATACACTAGGGATGACCATCTATGAGGATGGTAATTTATCCATAGGCGAGGTAATCCATGCAAACCACTATGTTTGGACGCTTGACACAAGCTCCAGAACCGGACCAAACTGAAAAGGGCCGTTTATCCGTTTCCCGTTTCCCGTTTCCCGTTTCCCGTTTCCCTATATAATTAGAAGAAACTTTTTACTTTCCACGCTTGCCCTTTTCCTGTTAGCGTTTACCGCTTGCGAAGGCCCAGCCGGACCCATGGGTCCTCCGGGGGCGCAGGGGAAGCAAGGGCCCCAGGGCAATGACGGTAAGCAGGGTCCCCAGGGCGAACAGGGCAATGACGGTGAGCAGGGTCCCCAAGGCGAAAAGGGCGTTACGGAGTCTGCTGGCGGCGATCCCGTTGCCCTTCCCGCCGCCGCATGGCAGACCGGCGAACTGAAGGCCGGCAGCGTTCATTGGTACTCCTTCAGCGCCCTCAACGCCAGAGTCTACTTTATACAATGGAACGACGCGGGGGACGGCGACGATACTCAAACCGCGAAGGTCAAGGTTTCAGCCTACGAAGCCAGCGGCGCTGAACTTTTCCACGATGAGATTGACGGTTATACCACCCCTCAAAAAATCACCGGTTATACGGGAACGGTCTATCTCCGCGTAGAAAGCGTCCTTCCCCCGGTGGGCGGAACCTACGCTGTCAAGTATGACGCCCCGGTTATTTTGGCCAGCGGCTCTTGGCAGGCTGGAACCCTTACCGCCAGTAACAATATACAGTGGTACCAGTTTTCTGCGGAAGCCGCAAACACCTATAGCGTACAATGGGATGATTCGTATAGCGGCAGCGGAACCTATACCGGGGATGTGTATGTTTCCGCATACAAGGCCGATGGGACCGCCCTTTTCATGGATGAGGATACCGCGTATGCCACCCCTCAAACCTTCACCGGTTATGTTGGAACGGTCTATCTTAAAGTGATGCCCCACAGCGCGTCATCTTTAGGAACCTACGCCGTTAGGTACGAATACGAGTAAAACAGGACCGGCGTAGGGCAAGGGGGCGCCCCTTTTTAGTATCCGGCGGCTTCCTAGGGGAGCGCTGATTAATTCGGCCATATCAAAAGAGCCCGCTGATTGCGAACCCTTCGGTCCGGCACGGATTAGCGGGGGTTTGTTACCGGAAATCCGTGGACCTTGTTAAAAAGCCGGATAAATCAGCGCTCCCCTGTCAAAAAGTCCGGGATTACCAGCCTGAACAAAAAGGAAATCTGCCTATAATAGACGTGTTCCAAAACCCGGTTGGTTTCGGAACACGTCCCGCGGTTTCTCAGGCTAAAGCCTGCGGACTAAAGTCCGGTGAAACCGCGTTTTTAAGCGGAAGCTGTTCTGAA
>JAITHL010000125.1 GCA_031279975.1 Treponema sp.
ACGCTGATTAACTTGACGCTAATCAGCGTTACCCTCTGCATTTGCTCATTTCATTACGCAAATGCGGGTAAGATACACTGATTAAATCCTCGATTGGATTTAATCAGTGTTTCCCTAAGCCCACCCGGTTGATGGCCGCCTTTGCCGCGATTGATAACTTGCCCGCGGGGATGCAGCCGCTGTTGCCGATTCTGGTAACATTGGGGCCGATGTTGACGGTGGTAATGGGGGCCGTGCCATTCTTTATAGCCATCCCATCATACCAGGAAACACTAGAGAAGGGACCCAATTCACCTTCACCATAAGTTTCAAAGTCGACATTCTCGTTAATGGTGAGGGTTGTCAGGGAAGGGCAGTTCCAAAACGCATCTACAGCAACCGAAAGTCCGCGGCTCTGGAACGTTACGCTTTCAAGGCCGGCGCAGGACTGGAAGACGCCGCTGCCCTCGTCACCATAGCGGTCCTCCCTATCACCCCCCCAGGGATTGCAGGTTTTTGGGCAGGACAACGGAGCTTAAACCGGTCCCGGAGAACGCCCTATTCCCTATCCCGGCAATGCGGCCGGGTAACGCAATTGATTTCAGCGCTGTATTGGCAAATGCCATTTCTCCTATCCGTTCCAGCCCGGCGGGCAGGGTGATGGTTTCAAGGCTCGAACAATCACCAAACATTCCGTAGGGAATAATTTTGAGATTACGGGGCAGGGTTACGGATTTTAGGCTGGTACAACCAGCAAACGCTCCCCATGTCTTCATTTCATACCTGTCATCACCTTTGCCGCCGCCGCCAACATACACAGTCCCGCTCGACCCCTCTAAAACGCTGGTAACGCTGTCAGGGACTGTAACGCTGGTTATTTCCGTATTATCCTGAAACGCGCCGTCATATACGGTCCCTCCACTATAATCATCACTTCTGCCAGTATCGATCCCGCCGATTTCCGTTACCGGAAGGCCCTCGATCACGGCGGGAATGTTGACGATGGTGGCCAGGCCCTTGTATTTTTTTATCACCACGCCCCTGCCGTCACGGGTAGCATCGTACTCAAAGTCCGCCGCCGTTACCCCCTTGGCGTTGGCGGCGGCTATGGCGGCTGCCCGTTCCCCGGCGGCTTTTTTGTCCGCTGCCGCCTGCCGTTCCGCTTCGGCGGCTTTGGCCGCAGCCTGCGCCGCCGCCCTCTCGGCGGCGGCCTTTTGCGCCTGTTCCCGCGCCAGCAGCCGTTCCTGACGGACGGGCTGTTGTTTCCATGCCTCATAAAGGGTTTCGGCGCCGGCTTTATCGGCTATACTATATGCAGTGTCATGCATAGCCCGGTTTAGCTGCTCGTCTTTATAGCCCTTTTCCATAAGCGCTTCCGCTCTTGCCTGCATTTCGGCTAACAGGTCAGGCGATACCTGCTGTTTTTGCCCTGCGCCGCTCGTGTCTTTCTCAGGCGCTGCTTGCTGCCGCTGGCCGGCGCCGCCCGCGTCTTTCTTCCCGCCCGCAAACAGCGGCGCGGGCCATGCCGCCAGCGCCGCAATCAGCGCGGCGGCAATCACCGTTCTGTTCTGTTTCATTTCCCTATGCTCCTGGTGTGTATTTGTTTACCGGTATCCGCAATTACGCGGCATTGATACTGGATTCTGCCTTCGCCGGAGGGCTGGGAGTTTTGCCTCCGGCCCGGCGCTTTATTTGCTGCGCATTACCTCGACGCCGTTCCAGTCAGGCGGGGGCGCCGCGTCCCTATAGGCCGCGCAGCGTTTCAGGAGATTGGCGGCGTTAAAGTCGCCGGGGAGCAGTTGCAGGACCTGTTGGAAGTGTTCCGCGGCGCTGGAAAAATCCCGGCGGTAATAGCGCTCCATGCCCCGGTTGTGGAGCGCCCACGCCTTGGGTTCCTCCCCGGCGAGGGATCGTTTAACCGCGAAGATTTTCACTCCCCGGGTTTTTCCCTTTACGGCCACCGTATCAAGCAGCCGGCAGGGCAGGGCGGCCCTTCCCCCGGCGGCTTCCTGCTTTCTGAGGGCGGCGTAGAGGGTTTCGGAGATGAGCAGGTTCTCATGGTAGGTTTTGGTCAGGCCCTCCATGCGGGACGCCAGGTTAACCGTATCCCCGATGACCGTGTAATCCATTTTCCGCTCGCTGCCGATGTTCCCCACCGTAACGGCGCCGTAATTGATGCCCACGCCGATCTGAAATTCCGTTTGCCCCAGGTCTTTCTGGCGCTGGTTAAAAACCTTTACCGCGTCGATCATGTCCAGGCCGGCCAGCACCGACTGGAGGGCGTCGTCGTCATGCTTTACCGGGGCGCCCCAAAAAGCCATGATGGCGTCCCCGATATATTTATCCACAATGCCGTTCCGGTTCATGATGATATCCACCTGGGCTGAAAAATACCGGTTAAGGGAGCGCACCAGGTCTTCCGGCGCCATGGCCTCGGAGATGGCGGTAAAGCCCCGGATATCCGAAAAGAGTATCGAAAGTATCCGGTTTTCCCCGATCAGCATGGATTCCGGGGAGGCAAAGAACTTATCGATCAGGTCCTTGGGCACATATTTCTGGAATATCAGGCGGATACGCTGTTCCTTCCTCCCCGCCAGGGCCGACTCAAAGGCATGGCGTTTGATCAGGGCGTAGGCCTTTTCCAGCTCGCCGGTCATGAGGTTGAAGGTATGGGCCAGATTGCCCGTTTCATCCCGGTATTCCACCGCCACCCGGGCCGCCATATCCCCTTGGGTGATGATGCGGTTCATGGCGGCGATCACCCGGGCGAGGGGATTGGTTACCTGCCGGGCAAAGAGGAGGAGGAGGAGCGCCGATCCGAGGGAGGCGGCGAGGAGGATCAGGAGGGTGTTACGGGCGATACGGTTGGCGTCTTGATAAAAGACCGGCTCTTTTTCGCTGAGGATGACGCGCCAGCGGAAGGGGGTAAAGTAAAAAGCCCGGAAGACCCGCCGTTCCCCCCCCAGCAGGGCGCTTTGGACGCCTTCGCTTTCCGCTTCAACCAGGGGCTTGAGGGCGGCCCATTCGTCCGCCCCCAGGCTTATGGGGGCGGTCCCCATGGTTACGGCCCCCTGATCGTCCACCGCGAAGATGATCTCCGTATCGCTGAGAATAATGGTTTCCGCGTAGATTTCCACCGCCGCCATTGCCGCGGCGGCCATATCGGGCCGGTGGGCGTAGCCGTTTTCCACCAGCAGGCTCCACTGATTTTCCGCGTATTTTTCCAATTCCCGGGCTTTAAAGGTAAAAAAAAGCTGGGTTATCCGGGTAACGCCGGCGGCCGCTTGAAAATACGAAGCCGCCTGGGCCAGACAGAGGCTCACCACGATTAACGGAAGGACCGCCAAGATTATTTTTGCGCGAATTTTCATAGAACCAGTGTACCGGGAGACCCAAGGCTTGGCAATATTCACCTGCCCTTAGGCTGCCGGGGGGGAAAAATTTTCGTTTTCATAGATATAGCCGGTTTTAAGGCACGCCTCAAAAAGCCGCCGGCTTAGGGGTTCTTCAAAAATCCTTTCATCCCCGTCTTTGATTTTGGTTAGGCGGACCAGATACCCCTCCGGGTCTTCCGCGAGAATGTCCATATATTCGGTTCTGCCGGTTTCGCATTTAATATGATACCGCTTCATCCATAAGCCTCCGCATTGTAAAGCGCCCTAGTGTTTTGCTCTTATTACTTGTATCGGAATACGGCCCGAAACGGCTTTAGGACAAGGATGCTTAAAGCCGCATACCCATAAGGCGGGGGGTACGCGACTTCCCACTGTCAACAACTTAAGAAATGAGAAAAGGGGAAGTCGCGTACCCCCTCTGCGGGGGTTCTACCCCCGCAACGCCCCCGCCGGGGGGCCGAAAGGCCCCCCGGTCCCCCCTTACGTTGTAGACAGTACGCGACTTCCCCTTCTGTTTTCTCATGGTTTGATTTAGCGGATGCTGTTCATGAGGTCCCCATAGGGGATGACAATCTCAATGGCCCCCCGGAAATAGGGGGCAATCTCATAGGGGTCCCAGTGCAAGCCCAGGCCGGCGGGGGTAAGAAAGAAGTTGTTCGTCAGGGCCGCCCGGTCTTCCAGGTATCCCCAATGGGTAAGGGAGCCGTCCGCGGGGGTCCCGGCGCCTGGACGTATCCCGCCGTCTACCGATAAGCGCCGTAGGGACCGGGCAATGAGCTGTTCCACCTTCCCCTGGGCCTGTTCCGGGATGAGTTTATCCAGGGTGAGCTGTTCATTCCGGGCTGTGCCGATAACGAGGTACTGTTTTTCCCGCATACCGTGGGCGCCGCCCATAAAGTATTCCCGGCTCCGGCTGATCACCAGGAATTCCCCGGAGGCCGGGGCGAATCCCTCAGGGGAAACCAGGGTCCCCTCAAAGGTTTCAGCGTATTCCCACTCAAAAGCCGCGGCGGGCATATCGGAAAATTCTTGCGCCGTTTCCCGTATCCCGGCGTATTCGCCGCCTAAGTTGGCAATCAGCGTATCCCCGTACTGCTGAAAGCTCTCCGCGCCGCCGCAAAGCCGGTCCCGGATGAGCCGCCCCAGGGGGCCCGCTTCGGGTATCCGCTCGATCTTCAGGCTTATGCGGAATTGGGGGGTATCCCGGCCTTCGCCGGGATAGAGGGGAAGGCTTTCTTCCCGGATAAGGGTTTCGCCCTGGGGCCGCTGTTTTTCGTTTCCCGAACCGGTACAGCCGTCAAAAAGGAAAACCGCCGGGATCAACAGGCCGAAAATAAAAGGGGTATGGCGTATCATAAAGGTCCTCTCTGTATTAGTATAGGGCATAGCGCGTAAATTGCAAAAATTCAGCGCCCGCCTTAAAGCAGCGCTGAATAATGCAATCGATAATTCGGACTAAAGTCCGCATTCAGCGCTGCTTTAAGGTGATTTTTCGCGGTTTTTCATAGGAAAACGAGAAAAATAACAGGGAACCGCTGATTGACTTGGCGCTAACCGGCCGCCCCCGGACCTATGGTTCGATGTATTTGCTCATTTTACGCAAATACGGGTAAGAAGGACTGATTGCGGGCGTTGCCCTAGGGAAGCGCTGATTGCGAACCGCTGGTTCGATACGGTATTATCAAAAGGGTACGCGGATTTTCACGGATTTAAGATACGATAATCAGGGGCAATCCGTGAAATCCGTGGACTTTGTTAAAAAGCCCGAATGAATCAGCCTTGCCCAGGGAAGCGCTGATTTATTAGAGCTGTTCTGAAACTTCAGTTTCAGAACAGCTTCCACTTAAAAAAGCAGTTTCGCAAGGCTTTAGCCTGAGAAACCGCAGGACTTGTTCCGAAACCAACCGGGTTTTGGAACACGGCTAGTCCTTCTTGAGCGCGGGTTTTCCGCGGGAAAACGAAAAAAATAATAGGGCGGCGCTGGTTAGCATCCCGTTAATCAGCGCCGCCACTGGGGAGTCGCGGTGGAACAGGACGCGGTTTTGAAGGATGAGTGGTTCAACGACCGGAGTTTTTGGGAACTCTACGCCCCTATCATGTTTGACCGTAAACGCTGGGACGAGGTCCCCCTGGTGGCCGACGGCATTACCCGCTTGGGGAAGCTGGACCTCTACCGCGCTGGCGGGCCGCCGGGGGAAACCCTTTCGGCGCCCCGGCTGCTGGACCTCTGCTGCGGGTTCGGCAGGATAACCCTGGAAATGGCCCGCCGGGGGTTTTGCGCCGCCGGGGTGGACATCACCGAATCCTATCTGGAAACGGCCCGGTCGGACGCGGCCTATGAAAATTTGACGGTGGAATATATCCATGGGGATGTCCGTTCCTTTAAACGGCCCGGGGCCTTTGATCTGGCGGTAAACCTGTACATCTCCTTCGGCTACTTTGAAAACCCCGATGACGACCGGCTTTTGGCCCGGAACGCCTTTGATTCCCTCAAGGAGGGGGGCAGTTTTATCATAGAAACCTTGGGCAAGGAACTGGCGGTCCGGGATTTTGTTGAGTCCGGGTGGTTTGAGCGGGCGGGGTATATGGTGCTCACCGAGTATGAGCCGGTGGATTCCTGGACGGGCCTGAAAAACCGGTGGATTTTGGTGAAAGACGGGCGGACTATAGAGCGGACTTTTACCCAGCGCCTCTACGCCGCGTCTGAACTGCGGCGGCTCCTGTTGGACACGGGGTTTTCCCAAGTGGAGCTCTACGGAAACTGGGACGAGGCGCCCTATGACCAGCGTTCCGAGACCCTTATCGCGGCGGCTAGGAAGTAGGCCGCCGGCGCAACACTGTCAACAACTAAAGGGGGGACCGGGGGGCCTTTCGGCCCCCCGGCGGGGGCGTTGCGGGGGTAGAACCCCCGCAGAGGGGGTAGGGCGCAACGAAGCGCGCCCGTAGGGGTCTTACCCCAAGGGGTACGCGACTTCCCCCGCTTATTTTCTTAAGTTGTTGACAGTGGCCGGCGCAAGGGCAAGGCGCGGCTTGCGGCAGCGCTGATTGCGGACCTTAGGTATGAATTCCCGATTGAATAAATCAGCGCCGCCCTAAGATAAACCTTCCCGGCGCGGGTATCGCCGCCGCCGCGCTGTTCGACAATCGTATCCGTGTTACCCGCGGCAGTTTTCATATACCGCCTATTCCCCCGCGCTTCTTACTGGTGTAATTTTGATAGCGGTATAATGGGCATCCCTAAAAACGTCAGTTTAGGGATGCCCTAATTTTTATACGCCCCAAGGGGTACTAGACGGAGGCCGTGTTTCGGGCCTATCATACCCTGGTAAAAACGCCGGTCCCCTGGGCGGCGCTGAAGGCGCTTGGTTTCAGCGGTATGCGCGGCGGACGCGAACCGAAGCGCCTTGTCCGGTCTATGTTAGCGGCGTCTATTATTAGAGAAGAAGAGCGCGCCTTCCGCGAAACCCGGTTGATTCCCGCGGCCCGCGAAAACCAGCCGCCTGGGCAGCCAGGGCTTGCGCCCCAAGGAGCAATGAACATGCCGGCCTGGACCCGCGCAACACGTTTAGCCGAAGTATATGCCGCGCCGCTCTTGCTAAACATGCCGCGCTTGGGCTTGCCGGCCCTTGGCTGGAGCGCCGTCCTGATCTACGCAAAGGCCCGCCTGCCGTTAAGCCCGGCCTTCGGGGTGAACGCCGCTTGCCGCGTTTTTTGCGGCGTCCTCCTTGTTAGCCGCGTTTGTTTTTTTATATTCTTCTATATAATACGCCGCCTTTTTATATTCCCCGCCGGCCATGCGTTGGCGCGTCAAACCGGCGTTGGAAAAAATACCGTTGTTAGCGGCCCGCCTTCCGCTTGGCCGGCCCGCGGCGCCCTTGCCGGCCCGCCGGCAGCGCCGCTTCTGCGCAAGCGCGCGGGGAGCTGGTAATGGCGCTCAAGCGGAAACGCTTTGGGTTGAACCGGATTATCGCTCCGGATATGCCTTTAGCGGAATTTGCGCGTTTTATCGCCGCCCTCGGCTTAACCGGCCTGGAGCTTCAAAACGGCCCGCCCGGCGGTACGGGTCCGGGGGGCCTTATCGACGGGCTTAACCCAGCCGAGGCCCGGCGCATTATCCACGACGCGGGCCTCCGGGTTCTCGCCATAGACGCGCTGCGGACATTCAACTTGCCGGAACGGCGGCGGGACTGCTTTGAGGAACTCAAAGCCCTGCTCTCTCTCGCGGCGGCCCTTGACTGCCCCGCGGTGGCGCTTTCCCCGGCCGCTGAAGCAGAGGATGCCCGCGATCCGAAACAGCGCTACGCCCATACGGTGGAGGCATTGCTTGAGTACGGCCACCTATTCGCGGAGTACGGCATAGCGGGCTATGTGGAGCCCCTGGCGTTCGGCAAAGGTTCCCCGCGGCTAATTCCTGACGCGGTAAGCGCGATTAAAGCATCGGGATACGGCTGTTACCGCCTGGTTTTCGATCCCTGCCGCCCTGCCGCCTTGGATGATAAAACCATTTTCGGCAAGGACGGTTTGGAAAGCGCCTGCGCGATCCCGCATATCGGCATCCTGCGCGTTTCAGGGGCGGCGGCTGTTCCGCATCAGCGCCGCCCGCTTGCCCCGCCGGAGTATTGCGTAAAAAACAGCGCGGTACTGGGGCTGCTTGACCGGGCGGGCTATCTGGGCGCCTTCTCCTTCAAGCCCCGCGCCGGAACCGCCTGGCGGCTTCAGCGGGATACGCTGCAAGCGGCGGTTGAAGCGAGTCTAACCGCTATCGGCGTGTTGTCATAAGCGCTTTAGAAAAAAAAACGCCGCGTAAGAACGCGGCGGATGGGGAAACGCTGATTGCGGATCAGCGCTTTGCTATGCCTCCCGTTTTGACCTTGCGGCCCGGGCCGCGGGCTTGGCGCCGGAGGCGTCTCCGCTTTTCTTGCGTTTTTCCTCCGGAGCGTCTTGTTTAGCCGCGGCTTTCTTTTCCCCCTGGGCCTTGCCGGCGCTTTTGGAAGCCGCGGCGGGTTTTTTGGCCTTCTCAATGGCGCTAATAACCCCGGACAGTTCTTGATCCTTAGCCGCTTCCGCTAGCTCGTAGTCTTTTTGCAGGTCGAGCCAATAATGGGCCGTGGTATTAAAATACTTGGCAAGCCGCAGGGCCACGGGCACTGAAATTTTTGTTTTTCCTATTACTACTTGCCGCACCCCTGAAGGACTCAGGTTGATATCCTTTGACAATTTGAACGGGTTGAGCTGGTACTCCTCCATCATGGCCTTGAGAACGGCTCCGGGGGATTGCGTTACTTTGGGCATAATTACTCCTTGGGTATAAAGATAGGCTATCATAGCAAGGTATGCAAACAATAGCAATATGCCGCGCCGCTAAAAACGTCATTTTTTAGCAAAAACAATCATGAAAGCCGCCGCATATCCCGCGCGGGGGCTGTTCCAAACCCTGTTGTCTTGAAACAGCGTCAGGCATTACGCAAATCCGCTGTCGAGGGAGCGTTAGTTAGCGTCTGTCTATAAGGTGGACACATTAGAGCTGTTCTGAAACTGAAGTTTCAGAACAGCTTCCGCTTAAAAACGCGGTTTCATAAGGCTTTAGCCTGAGAAACCGCAGGACGTGTTCCGAAACCAACCGGATTTTGGAGCACGTCTATTATAGACAGACTTCCTTAAAAATCGCGTTTTCGCAGCCCTTATGCGAGAAAATGCAAGGTCTGTCCATAAAGTACCAGCATTATGGACAGACACTAGTTAGCGTCTGTCTATAATGCGTTATGGACAGACGCTAGTTACGGCGCGACAAGGCGCCCTTGGTACAGCGCCTTGGGATATATGGTGATCCCCAGTCTTTTTTCCAGTTTCGCAAGCCGTTCCAGTTCTTCAGCGTCCGCGATGGTGGCCATGACGCCCCGTTTTCCGGCCCGGGCGGTGCGGCCCGCCCGGTGTATGTAGGCTTCCTCGTCCGCCGGAACGTCCAGGGCGATAATGTGGGTGATTTCGTGAATATCCAGGCCCCGGGCGGCGAGATCGCTGGTAACGAGGATGTTAATCCGTCCCCGGCGGAAATCCTCCAGGGCCTGTTTCCGGGCCTGTTTTTCCATGTCCCCGTGGAGCGCCCCCGCGGCGGCGTGGCGGCGCTGGAGTTCCGCCGCCACGCTCCCCGCCGCCGCTCCGGGGCCGGCAAACACCAGGGCTTTCCGGGGTTTTACCGCGGCCAGCAGGGAACGCAAGACCCGGCTCTTCCGGCGGCGCTCCTCGCTCCAGAGGGCCCAGTGTTCGATGCGCTCCCGGAGCAGGTCCCCCGGGGCGTTTTCCAGGAAAACCGGCGCTCCCATGAGGGGCAGCAACTGTTCCTGTTTTTTCAGGGAAAGGGTGGCGGAACAGGCGGCGGAGCGGCGCTGGGGGTTCAGTAACGCCGCCAGCGCCAGGGTTTCGGCGGACAGTTCCTTTGCGGTCAGCCGGTCCCCCTCGTCCAGCACCAGAGAGCGGATAGAGCGGAGCCGCAGCTTCCCCGCTTGGGCAAGCTGGAGCAGCCGGCCCGGGTTCCCCACAACCACGCCGGGTTTGTCCCGTTTCAGCGCCTCAATTTGACGGCCCATGCCCCCCCCGCCGATGATGAGGGCGGTCTTGGGCAGCGAAAGCGTTCCGGCGTCCCGCGCCGCCTCGCGGAGCAGAAAGTCCGCCTCGCCCTTAATCTGGGCGCAGAGTTCATAGGTCGGGGCGCAGATCAGCAGCCGGGGACCGCCGGATGCCCCGGGTTCCGCCGGTTCGTCCGTGAGGGACTGGAGCAGGGGGAGCAGGTAGGCAAAGGTTTTTCCCGTGCCGGTGGGGGAGCTAAAGAGCGTATGCTCCCCCCGGAGCAGCCGGGGTATCACCCGCCGTTGAATCTCCGTGGGAGCGTTAATCCCCCGTTCCGCCAGGGGCCGGATAAAAAGGGGGCCCAGGCCCAGGGCCGCAAAACCGGATAAAGCGGGCGTCATTTCTTTCGATACTCCTGGTAGCAGGCGATCATGGAATCGATAAAGCGTTCCACCGAATAATTACGGGATATTTTTTCGGAATTCCGGCCCATGGCAAGCCGCCGCTCTTGGCAGGCCAGGAGTTCCACCGCCTTCTCCCAGAGCAGGGCGTCATCCTCCACCGCGTAGCCGTTTTCCCCGTTCACCACCATATCCTCAATGCTGATATCCGCCGCCGCCACAATGGGCAGCCCGGAGGCCATGGCTTCGATAAAGGTAATGGGATGCACCTCGCTGTGGGAGGCGCTCATAAAGATATCCGCCGCCGCGTAGACCTGTTTGATCTCGTCAGGCCAATGGAGGTAGCCGGTAAAACGCAGGGCCTGATCGATGCCCTTGCCGCAGCCGTAGCGCTGCAAGGCGGCCCGGTCCGGGCCGTCCCCAACCAGCAGCAGTTTTGCCTTGGGCCGGCGGGCGAGGACCTCCTTGAAATTGTTCAACAGGGTATAGATGTTTTTTTCCATTCCCAAACGGCCCACAAAGACAATGAGTTCGTCCTCCGCGTCCACCCCGAAGCGTTTGCGCAGGTCCTGCCCGCCCTGGGAGAGCGCCGCTGACCGGTCGTAGAAGCGGGAAAGGTCTATGCCGTTGGGGATAAGCCGCGCCGGGCGGGGGAATTTAATCCGCTCCAGGTAATTCCGTATTTTTTTCGACGGGGCTATTACGCACTTTTGGCTCCGCAGGATATGCCGGGTATAGGCGCCCAGGTTTTTCTTGAAGAAAATTTCCAAGGGCAGCGGCGCATAGGAAAGGTAATCGGGGTAATAGGTATGAAAGGTGTGGATCGAGGGGATATTGAGTTTCCGGCTGACCTGCCGGGAGGCCAGCAGCAGGCTGAATTCCGAATGGGTGTTGATAATATCCAGATTAAGGGGCCGGGCAAGATCGATAATCTGTTTTGCTATAAACACCCCGATCCGGTGCTGCGGCTCATTGGGAAAGCGGAAGGACTTAACCCGGAAAACCCCGGTTTCCGGTTCCTCCGCGGGATGCCGCACCGTAAAGATATAGACCCGGTGCCCCCGTTTTTCCAGTTCCGCCTTCAAGGTTCTGATCACCGTTACTACCCCGTTCACCTGCGGCGCATAGGTGTCGCTGAATATCCCGATATGCATATAAACTCCTAAACCTTCATTATAGCGTACTTTTTAAGGGAAGTCGCGTACCCCTCTGGGGTACGGTCCCTACAGGCGCGCTTCGTTGCGCCCTGCCCCCTCCGCGTAAACGCTATCCGCGCTATCCGGCTTCGCTGGATAGCGCCGTAACGCCCCCGCCGGTGTGGTTGCGTAGCGGAACCACTATGGAGTTTTTGGCTTTGCCCAAAACTCCGGGGCAATTCGGCAGCGCCGAATTGCCCGCCCCCCGGTCCCCCAAAGCTATGCGGGACGGGGGCGCCGCCCCCGGAACCCCCGCTGGGAGGCCGAAAGGCCCTCCGACCCCCCGCAAAAGTTTATATGCGCTGGCTCTGCCAAAGCTATGGCGCGGCCCTTGTTGCCGGTTTTCTTTCCTGATACACTCATCCCCAAGAGGGTGGTATGATCAGAACCGGCGTTGTTTTTTTAGCGGTCTTTTTAGCCCTAATGACCGGCGTGGGCCTATGGGGAATGCGGAAGACCAAAACCCTGGGGGACTTCTTCCTGGGGGGCAGGACCCTGGGGCCCTGGGTGTCCGCGGCGGCCTATGGAACCTCTTATTTTTCCGCGGTCATCTTTATCGGATTCGCCGGAGCCCAGGGCTGGCAATTCGGCCTGAACGCCCTGTGGATAGCCCTGGGAAACGCCCTCATCGGCGCGTGCGCGGCCTGGCTGATACTGGCCCGCCGGACCCGGCGGATGACCCAGAACCTGGGCGCCATGACCATGCCCGAATTCCTTCAGGAACGCTACGGCGCCAAACATCTGAAACCCATCGCGGCTTCGGTGATCTTCTTCTTCCTGCTCCCCTATTCGGCTTCGGTTTTTAAAGGGCTCGGCCATCTCTTTGAAAAGGTCTTCAACATCAACTATGATACGGCCCTGCTCATCATGATCGCCTTTACGGGGGTATACCTGATCCTAGGGGGCTATTTCGCCATCGCTGTTACTGATTTTATCCAGGGGATCATCATGTTCTTCGGCGCCGCCGCAATGATCCTGGTGCTGACCGCCCAAGGGGGCGGGTTCCTGGAAATGCTGCGGCGGGTGGGGGAAAACTACGCCCGCCACATTCCCCCGGACCAGCGGCCCTCCCTGCTTACCATCGGCTCCCTGGTCTTTATGACCAGCTTCGGCACCTGGGGGCTTCCCCAGATGACCCAGAAATTCTACGCCATAAAAAACGAGCGGGTTATCCCCAAGGCGGCAATCGTTACCACCGTCTTTGCCCTGATGATTGGGACCTCGGCCTACCTGACCGGGGCCTATGCCCATGCGTTCTTCAACGTTGATACCCGGCCCCCCAGCTACGATCTTATTGTGCCCGCCCTGCTGGCCGGACGCCTGCCCCAACTGCTCCTGGCGCTGATCCTCCTCCTGGTCCTCTCGGCTTCCATGTCTACCCTCTCGTCCCTGGTGCTGGTCTCCTCTTCCGCGGTGGCCATCGACCTCTATCCGTACCGGCAGGAGGCGAAATCCGGCAAGGACCGGTCAGTGGCGATGATGCGCTTCCTCTCGGCGGTCTTTATCATCATCTCCTATGGCATCTCCCGGTTCCAGATCGGCTTCATCGTGTACCTCATGTCTTTGAGCTGGGGGGTGGTTTCGGGGTCCTTTGCGGCCCCCTATATTTACGGCCTTTACTGGAAACGGGTTACCAAGGCCGGCGCCTACGCGGGCCTGTTTACGGGAAGCGCGGTGATGATACTCCTCTTTTTCCTCTGGGGGCCGGGCCGTTCCCCCCTGGCCGCGTCTTTGGCCATTAGCGCCCCCTTTATCGTAACCCCCCTGGTATCCTGGGTCAGCGCGCCGCCGCCGCCGGAGCGCGTCAGCCGGGCCTTTGCGGAGGTATAGGCCGCCTGATGGAAAAGACCAACGCCATGCGCCTGCTTGACGCCGCGGGGATTGGGTATACGGTGAAAACCTACGCGGCAGGGGACGCGCGCTCCGGCCTGGACGCCGCAAGGCTGCTGGGAATACCGCCGGAGCGGGTCTTTAAAACCCTGGCGCTCCAGGCCCAAAGCGGCGGCGGGGCCCGCGAAACGGGGAAGGGCCGGTACTTGGTCTGCTGTATCCCGGCGGCGGAAGCCCTGGATTTGAAAAAGGCCGCCCGGATCGCCGGGGAAAAGAAGGTGGACCTTATTCCCCAGAAGGACCTGCTCGCGGTTACCGGCTATGTCCGGGGAGGCTGCTCGCCCATCGGGATGAAAAAACCTTTTCCCACCTATGTGGATGAAAGCGCCGAATTGTGGGAAACGATTGCCGTCAGCGCCGGGGTCCGGGGCTGCCAGATGCTGCTTGCCGGGCGGGACCTGCTCGCCTATACCTCCGGCGTCCTGGCGGACCTCACGGAGCGTTAGGACGGCTAGGCCGGGAACGGGAAATTTTGCGCCGGACTTTCAGCGGAACGGCCCTTGCCGGGGCTTGACATTTTTTCCAGAAACCAATAGGATAAAAGAACCTGAGAGACTAGCTCATCTGGATAGAGCGTCAGCCTCCGGAGCTGAAGGTGGTGGGTTCGAGTCCCGCGTCTCTCATAGCGGTTTTTAGGGGGTTGCTTGGAACCTTCAGGTTCCAAGCAACCCGCCCCCTATAAGGACCTGCGCGATGAGGGTTTTGGCCGCTCAAATGAGGGAATGTTTAAGAGCGGAGGCCAAGCCCGCCATAGGCGGTCGTAGCGTAAACAGGCCTATTAAGCGCAATTTATCTTGATAGAATATTATTAACAGGCTATACAGATATGAAACATTGTAGAGATAGTATTTTGTAATCCTGCCTCAAATAAAAAAATATATTATATTGGCCCCGGCTACAGGGGGATGGTATATTTCTGGTGTATAATAATAATAAAAGGGAAGTTATTTTAGAAACTTACATAAGATATGGGCCTAAAATTATCTGGCATGGAGAAAATATCGCCGAAATAATAGTTCCCACAGGATCGCCGTTCACGCACTCCTATTTTTATGATTTTGAAGATAATCAAATATCTTCAAGTTATAGAGGCTGTTGCAAAACTCCAGTTTTGCAACAGCAACCTCTTAAAAAAGCATGTTTCGTAAGGCTTTAGCCTGAGAAACTGCAAGAGCCGTGCAAAAGTAACCGACTTTTGCAACAGGCTCTATAGTTTTCCAATATATTACGATATAGAAAATAAAGCTGTATTAGTATGGGGTAATGTTGATTTTGAATTATATGATATAAAAACAAATGATATTTTAAAAATATATAATTTAAGGAGAATTAATGGAATGACTTCCGCATTTCCATATATAGATTATTATATTGAAAGAAGAAAGGCGGAAATTATTTTGTTTTATAGTGATTGGACTACAGACACTAAAGGTAAAATGATATTAAAAATTGTAAATAAGATAAACGGCGCATAACAGGTCTGTTTACGCCGCGCCGCCAGTAGGCGCGGCGCGGCCTCCATTCGGCTAGATCAGTCGCTTCGCTCTTTCCCATGCCTCATTGCGGCGCATTTTGCCAGCCCTGGTCGCTGGAAAAGTATCCTTGCCGCTAGATCAAAGTCTTCCCGGTTTCCCAATATATAGCCCCCTTTCCATTGCCCAATGCTGTTGCGGGGTCTATAATTTGACCGGGTAAAACTTTGCTGACAACATTTTTTGCGGTTCCCAATTCTTCTTCATGCCATTCTCTTGCAGTATTATTCCAATTTTTTGTAACGTCTACCGGTTCATGATTTCTCCTGTTCAACTCATACATTGCGTATCGATATAGTTCACCGCCAACCGAAGTTACCTGCGATGCGGCGGTAAGTACGCCTTTCACGATTGTTTGTCCGCCATGCCTTTTGACGGACCCTATTTAATACCGTAAAAGCAATACCTACCATTTCTCTTTCCGAATACTTCCTTGAATCCGCCCGGCTTATCTCTATCCGCTCAGACGCCATGTCATCTCCCCCTGTTTCAGCGAGCCGGCCCGCCGGGCATAAGGCCCGCGGGTCCCGTCTGTGTGAATAAGCCCATTCTTGGCCGCTTGCGCTGTCCTGTCAAGGAGCGGCCAGGGCGTGAAATAAGCCTGATAAAAACGGCTTCACGATATTCGGCGGGAAGAAAAGCCCGGCTTAAAATGGGCGCGGCACAACCGGGAAACCCTGGCCACCGCCGGGCAAACCGGATAATATAAACCGTATCGCCCCGCGACAGCCGGGAGCGTTACTGATACATGATGAGGTAAGGCCGGGGGTTGAGACCGTAAACTTCTTTGGGGGTAAGCAGGGGGTTGTCGTACCCCGCGCCGGGGATATTGAAGTTATAGAAGAGCTTGAACCCCTTGACGGGCATATTGACGGCCTGGGCGTTGAAGGCGTATGACCCCCGTTTCAGATGGGGGGGGCCGAAGCCGTCGGCGCAGTGGACCAGCCGGACCCGCTCAAAGCGGCTGCTGACTTGCTCCCGGTTAGTAATCATTCGCCAATTGAACTGGTGGATTACCAGCATCCGTTCTCCGGGTATCTTGTTCTCGATTATATAGGCTTCCATGATCCGCTGTATCTCATTGAGTTCCGCCGCGCTTACCGTGCCGATTTCCCGCATTGGCTTGGTGGTCCGCCATTCCGGGTCCAAGGCCAGATGAACATTGGGGTACTTGAGGTAGGGGAGGATTTTGCGGAGGGCGGCGACCGGTTCATAACGGCCTATTTGATGATCGATGAATACCAGGATGTCCTTTTTCAGGGCGTATTGGATATATTCCTGTAAAACCGATTCCTTGATAATGCCGATCTCCCCCTTGGGCCATACGGTGCCGTATATAATATAGAAGGCTTTGCGCACATCCCGCCCGCCGCTTGCCGCCCGGTATTCTTCCGCCAGCCGGGTAAGCCGGGCGTCCAGTTCGGGAATGGAATAACGGCCCAGTATGCCCATCTGTCTGGAAAGGGGATGCCCGTAAAAGGCGAGGATGTCGTTGTTCAGCAGGATGGAAATTCGGTCCCTCTGATTCTGGGCTTGCAGGGCCGCCTCAGCCGCGTCGGGCGCCCAGGCGGGTCTTGCCAATTCCTGGGACTTATAGGCGTTAACAGCGGCGGTGTAGTACAGGGGAGGAAAGAAGCTGCCCCTGGCTGCGGCGCTGGAACCGTTTATCGGGGGAACCGGCTGGGGAACTTGGGCGGCTAAAGGGGCAACGGTTATGGCGATAAAGAGGCCGGTCTTAATAAAACTGGCTAACCGCAAGAAACGGTTGGCAAGAGCGCGTAATCCCATGATCCATTTTCGGCAGGGCTGGGAAAACATTAAGCGCTCCGGCAGAGCATTGCCCATACAATGGGGCCGGGGGCGCGTCAACCGCTTCAGGGGGGACCGGGGGCGGGCAATCCGGCAACGCCGGATTGCCTCGGAGTTTTGCCTTTGGCAAAACTCCGCCCGGCCCTGGTGTTTTGGGGAAGGCCCAAAACTCCATATTTGTTCCGGTGCGCGGTACCACCCCGGCGGGGGCGTGGGGGGGGGGGGGCCCCCCCCAGGGGGGTAGCGGAGTACCCCGAGGGGTAGGGGTGAGGGGGGGTGCCCCCCCCCCAACTCATAATTTGTTTACAGGGGGCGTCTT
>JAITHL010000127.1 GCA_031279975.1 Treponema sp.
ACGCTGATTAACTTGACGCTAATCAGCGTTACCCTCTGCATTTGCTCATTTCATTACGCAAATGCGGGTAAGAAACACTGATTAAATCCTCGATTGGATTTAATCAGTGTTTCCCTAGGCTCCGCCGCCCAGGGCCGTAGAGCCGGAAACGATCTCCGTTACTTCCTGGGTAATGCCCGCCTGCCGCACCCGGTTATAATGGAGTTGCAGGCTGGCAAGCATCTCCTCCGCGCTCTTGGAAGCCTCGTCCATGGCGGCCATGCGGGCGCTCTGTTCGCTGGCATAGGCTTCCACCAGACAGCCGTAGATAACCCCCTTGATATACAGGGGAACCAGGGCGTTAAAAACCGCTTCCGCCGAGGGAATATACTCAAAGCGCAGCGCCTCCCGGCGGCGCGTATCAAAGCGGGCAAGCTCGGCCCGCATCTTTTCCACGTTTATGGGCAGAATATGCCGGTCAACCGGCTCCAGTTTGATGGCGCTGTACATGCGGGTATACACGATATGGACCTCGTTGAACATGCCCCATAAATACTGGGCGATAAGGTAATCAGCGATCTCCTTGGCGTCGTCTAAACTGGGCAGCCGGGAATTAAAGGAAAAACTCTCCAATACCGTATAGGGGGAATGGATAAAGTACCGGGACCCGATTGACCCGATGAGGATCAGAATGGGATGCTCTAAACGCTTGCACAGGGCGGCGGTTGAACGGAATATATTGGCGTTATAGCCCCCGGCCAAGCCCTTGTCGCTGCTTACCACCAGCGCCGCGCTGTGGTATTGCTTGTTCCGGTCCGGCGCTCTGAAAAAGGGGCTCTCCACTTCCCCCGCGCCGTTCAAAATATCATACATGGATTTCTGAATCCGCTTAAAATAGGGCTCCGTATCCTCCAGTATTCTCCGGCCCTTCCGCAGCTTCGCGGTGGAAATAAGATTCATCGCCTTGGTTACCTGCAAGGTTTGGCGTACCGCCCGCATCCGCAGCCGCACATCCCGTAAATTCGCCATGGGGCCTACCCTTCCTTGGGGCGTTTAAAGGACTCTATGGCCTGGATCAGTTCCTGTTCCTGTTCCATGGCAATAAGCCCTGTTTCGCCGATACGCCGCAGGGTTTCCCCATGGCCGCTTTTCAGGCTGCTTAAAAAGTCCTTAATAAAGGAAGCGATCCGATCCATTGCCACGTCCATAAGATACCCGTTCACCGCCATAAAGAGTATGGCCGCCTGTTCTTCCATAGCATAGGGGGCATACTGGGGCTGTTTCAGGGCCTCCATGAGCCGCGCGCCCTGGGCAAGTTTATCCTGGGTGGCCTTGTCCAAATCGCTGCCGAATTGGGCAAAGGCGGCCATCTCCCGGTATTGGGCCAGGTCCAAGCGGAGCCGGCCCGCCACCTTGCGGATAGCTTTGAACTGGGCGGCCCCGCCGACCCGGCTGACCGAAAGGCCCACGTCAATGGCGGGGCGGAACCCGGCATTGAAGAGTTCCGAATCCAGAAATACCTGCCCGTCGGTGATGGAGATTACATTGGTGGGAATATAGGAAGATATGTCCCCGGCCTGGGTTTCCACTATGGGCAGCGCGGTGATGGAGCCCCCGCCCAGCCCTTCGGACAGCTTCGCCGCCCGTTCCAAAAGCCGGGAATGGAGGTAGAACACATCCCCCGGAAAGGCCTCCCGGCCCGGTGGCCTGCGGAGCAGCAACGAAATGGTCCGGTAGGCCACCGCGTGTTTGGAAAGGTCGTCGTAGACCACCAGCACATCCTTGCCCTGGCGCATAAAGTGTTCCCCCATGGCGCAGGCCGAATAGGGCGCCAGGTATTGCAGGGCCGCGGAATCCGCCGCGGAAGCCAAGACCACAAAGGTATGGTCCATAGCGCCGAAGCGTTCCAGCGTATGGAGGATGGCCGCCACGGAAGAGGACTTCTGCCCAATGGCGCAGTAGATGCAATAGACCCCCTTGCCCTTCTGATTGATAATCGCGTCGATTGCCAGGGCGGTCTTCCCGGTCTGCCGGTCGCCGATGATAAGCTCCCGCTGCCCCCGGCCTATGGGGATCATGGCGTCCACCGCAAGGGACCCGGTCTGGAGGGGCTGATCCACCGGGCCCCGCTCAATAACCGGCGGCGCCGGGGATTCAATGGGCCGGTACTCCGCCGCGTCCAGGGCGCCCTTCCCGTCCAAGGGCTGCCCCAGGGGGTTCACCACCCGGCCCAGCAGGGCTTCCCCCGCCGGAACGGAAACCACCCGGCCGGTTCCCCGGACCTCCTCCCCGTCCCGCGCCAAGGATTCCCCGTCCAGAAGCACGCAGCCCACGCCGCCCTCTTCCAGATTCAGCGCTATCCCCTCGGCGCCGGAGGCGAATTCCACCAGCTCACCGTACACCGCCTTATCCAAGCCGTAGAGGGAAGCCACCGAATCCCCCGCCTGGGTAACGAATCCAATGGAATCTGAAGAGGGCCTGCCTTCCCAATGCGCAAGCTGTTCCTGTAAGACCTTCGAGAGATCCTCAAAATTCACCATGCCGCTCCTCCCGTGAAGGCCGGAACATCCAGGTCCCGGGCCATTTTTCGCAACATTCCCCGGAGGCTGGCATCCCAGGACGCGCTCCCCATCCGCACCCGGCATCCTCCCAATAGTTGGGGGGCAAGCCGTATCTCCAGGGCTATTCCCTTGGCCCCGGTTTTTTCCTGTAAAACAGCCGTGAGGGCCGCGGTAAAATCCTCCGGGGGGTGGGAAGCCGATTCAAGGATAACCGGCATAAGGCCCCGCTGTTTTTCCAGGGCCCGCCCTATCGCGTGGGAAAGCTCCCCCAGGCGGCCCGCCGCGCCCTTTTGTACCAGTAAATAGATAAGCCGGCGGGCGTATTCAGGGCCCCTATCCTCCGGGGGGACCCGCGCCTGGGCCAAGGCGGCCCGCAGCATACGGTCCAACTGGCGGGCCGCGAAAGCGCCGGAAACAAGGCCGGGTATCCCCCCTATGGCCGGTTCCAGGGCCCGCAGCATACGCAGCCCCGATTCGGCGGCCCCGCCGCCCTCCCCTTCGCAGGCCAGCACAAAGGCGCGGGCCCACCGCTCCGCTTGAAACATAGCATCCCTTCCCTTAAAAAAGCATGTTTCGCAGCCCTTAGGCGGGAAACCGCAAGAGCCAGACAAAAATAACCGGTTTTTGCAGCTGCCTCTACAGCGGCGCTGAATAATGCCCGATTGAATTATTCAGCGCTTCCCTAGAGTCCGTATCCTCTGGCTGGACGCGGACAAAGGCCCGCGATCAGCGCTTCCCTATTTCCTGTAAGAGGAACTCCGCCTGCCGCAGGGAATCCTCCCCGCTTATTTCCCGCCGGACAAGCCGGCTTGCGGCGAGGAGCACCAGGGCCGCGGCCTCGGCCTTTAGGGCGGAGAAGGCGGCGCTCCGCTCCGCGGCTATCTGGCTCCGGGCGCCGGCAACCAGGCGCTCCGCCTGGCCCTTCCCGTCCTGGATAATCCGCTCCGCCCGCGCTTCCGCCGCCTCCCGGGCGGCCGTGATAAGGGCCTCTTTTTCAGCGCGGGCGTTTTGCAGGAGCTCCTGGTACTCCCTATGGAGCCGCCCGGCTTCCTCCTTTTCCCGCCCGGCTTCTTCCTGTTCCCGCCGTACCTTTGCGGCCCGCTCTTCCATCAGTTTCGTAACCGGTTTAAAGAGGATGAGCCGGAGTATGAAAAACAAGACCCCGATATTGAGGAGCGTAAAAAGGAAGGTTATGGAAAAATCAAGCACGGCCTAACCGCTTTTTTGCATGATCATCATAATAGCTACCACAAAACCGTATATGGCGGTAGCTTCGGCAAAGGCGCAGCCCAGCAAAAACATGGTCTGAATCTTTCCCGCCGCCTCCGGCTGCCGGGAAATCGCGTCGGCGGTCTTGCCGGTGGCGACGCCAATGCCGATGCCCGCCCCCAGCCCGGTAAAAACCGCGATTCCCGCGGCGATAAGGTACATCAAATCCATACAAAACTCCTTTGGTTATGGTATGCGCCGGTCAAAGCGCGCTGGTTAAGCGGCCTCAAAAAGGCCGCGTACTGGCTACTCCGCTTCCACCGCCTCGGAGACAAAGAGGACGGTTAAAAAGGTAAACACCAGGGCCTGGATAACGCCGTCAAAAAAATCAAAGTACAGGGACAAGACCGCCGGAACGCCGATAGGGGCAACCGTCTCTATGATGACCATGATGATAAACCCTCCCAGCATATTGCCGAAAAGCCGGAGGCTCAAGGAGATGGGGCGGATGGCGTAATCCATTATATTGAAGGGAAGCATGACCGGAGAGGGGCGGATCAGGGTTTTAGCCCAGCCCCTAAGCCCCCGGGCCCGTATCCCCCCGATCAAAACCATGGCGATGGTAATGACCGCCGCCGCGGCGGTGAAATTAATATCCCGGCTTGGGGGTTTCAGCTTAAACGGCGGCTCCCGCCCGAATACGCCGATGGGGGTGATGGCGGGGATGCAATTCGCCAAGAGCAGGAACAGGAAGAGGGTCCCGATATAGGGGCCGTAGGTATGGGCCCGGCGGCCAAAATACCGCTTGGATACGGTATTGAGGAATTCAACGCCCGCTTCCACCAGGCACTGCAAGCCCTGGGGACGGGGCCGCAGGTTCCGCCGGATAATCAGGGCAAAGCCTATCAGAACCGCCATGACCGCCCAGCTCACCGCCACGGTCTCCGTTACCCGGATTTCCCGGCCAAAAAGCTGAAACGAAAACACGGTGATAAACCGCAGCGATTCTTCAAGCCGTTTCCCCAGATCCATAGCGAACCCCCTCGCGGCGCTTGGATTACGCCCCCGCGAAACACGCCCGCCCCGGCCCAAGCGCTCTAACCGGCGCATCCGCCGGGCGGGGCGGCCGCTCTTTTCAGGCTACTCTTTTTTAAAAAAGAAGTCGTCCTTAAAATACTTGCGCAATAATTCCTCTGAAACCGCGTCATGTTTACTCATGCGGGTATAGGTGGCTTCCAGAAACCCCTTGGTCAAATAAAAACAGCCCAGCAGGAAGAACTCCGCCACCTTGGTAATTACCCCCATGGCCTGATACATACGGACCGAATTGTCCAGCACAAAATCGCTCATAAGGTATTCTATAACCGCCTGCTGGGACAAATTGACGGCGTAAATCGCCTCGGATATGGGGAAGGCGGCCTTCATCCATTCCTTCCCCTGGGTAACAAAAAAATCCCCCACCAGGGACCGGTCTATGCCCCGGTCCAAGGTCCGGGCCAGGACCGGATAAAAGGGCTGGTTCCCCTCCAGTAAAGCCTCATCCCCGAGGGCGTTGTAGTGCTTCAACTGGGGGGATTTCCGTATCTTTTCCTTCCACCGGAGGGCGAAGTCCCGGGCCTTGAAATTCAAGGTGTCAATCAGTACCCTGTCAACCATGGCCTACTATAGCACGGTTCTTTCCGGCAAGGCAAGGCCGGGGCGGGCATACTAACGGGGAATCCGCGCCCCGGGATTTCCCTGATGCTTTCTGAAGGGATTAGGGGGCAAGCCCCCCTCACTCCGAACCCTCCGGGTTCTCCGCTGCCCCCCATGTGGGGGCTCCCAAAGCCGCCCGGCGGTTTTGGCTTGAGAGTTTGCGCGGAGCGCAAACTCTATCCACCCAGGAGTTTTGCCTCCGGCAAAACTCCTATGTTTTATGTCAAGAGGCCTGTAACAAGGACTCCCATCCCGCCAATTTGTAGCGATAAAACTTCTTCGCCAATTCCCCGCGGGCGGC
>JAITHL010000186.1 GCA_031279975.1 Treponema sp.
ATCCGGCGTTGCCGGATTGCCCCGGAGTTTTGCCTCCGGCAAAACTCCGGGGCGGACAGAGTTTGCGTGGAGCGCAAACTCTCAAGCCAAAGCCGCATGGCGGCTTTGGCAGCCCCCGTGGAGGGGGTAGGGCGCAACGAAGCGCGCCCGTAGGGGTCGTACCCCAGGGGTACGCGACTTCCCCCATACGCCTTTTTGGGGCTATATTTTTTCGCCCCCCTATACTATACTGGCAACAGCCTTTCTTGCCTGCAAGAAACGGGCTAACCTAATTACTATGGAGGATTTTATGAAAAAACTCATGCTGGCGGCTTTGACAGTCCCGATCCTGTTCTTCGCGGCCTGCGCGGGCGGCCCCAAGGCGGGGAAATCCGGCGTGGTGGAAGAGACCACGGAGTATGTGGTGGTAAACCACAAGGGCAAGGACTTCGGCGGCGTGATTCCCGAATGGGTCACCAGGTACGAGACCGAAGACATCCACAGCGTGGAGGCCCTTTCCCAGTACGCCGAAAAATATATATTTATTGGGCGGAATGTGGGGAAGAATCTCACGGCCCTCCAGCAATGGACCCGTAACTTCTCGGTAGCCCAGGAAATGTCCCAGATGGTATCCCAGCGGGTAGACGCGAAATTTAAAGGCGCCGCGGTGGGAAGCCCTGAAACCGCCTATGGAAGCTACTATCAAAATGTCGTGGCAAACGTATCCAAGGCCGAGTTCTCCGGCGCGCGGCAGACCGCCGATTACTGGATACTCAGGCGCTACAAAACCGACAACCGGGAGGAGTACACCTATTACGTCCTGGTGGAAATCGATAAGAAGGTCATGGAACGGCAGATCAACGAGGTCCTCAACGGGACCCCGGCGGATCCGACCCCAGAACAGCAAACCGCGATAGACCTGGTTAAACAATCCTTCTATGAAGGATTCTAAGGGGGAAGGCTTCCCCTGGAGAAGCGCTGATGTATACAATAGACGTGTTCCAAAACCCGGTTGGTTTCGGAATACGTCCTGCGGTTTCTCAGGCTAAATTCTTATGAAACCGCTTTTTTAAGCGGAAGCTGTTCTGAAACTTCAGTTTCAGAACAGCTCTAATCGAGTATGCGGACTAAAGGCCAAAATCAGCGCTTCTTACCCAATGCGCCCATGAAATGCGCAAACCCGTCAAACCATAGGTTTGCGGAAACCGCTGGCTGGCATAGTGTAATCAGCGGTTTCTTCAGGGCGCGGCGGGGCTGGTCCCCGCCCTTCCATGGGGCAAAAAGACCCGGCCTTGCGTTGGGGTCCGCGCTGGCCATAGGGGAGGGAAAGGCGGCATGAAATCCCAAACATAGCCCCCAAACAACCCTGTTGGTCCGGCCTTTGCCGCTCCCCCCGCCCCTTCCCGAGGAAATCGCGCCGGCTTCTCTTTGGCCCGCTTTGTTTTTGCCTGCTGTGTTCCTGCGGACCAGGCGTATTGGCGCGGATTTCCTCCGCTGAGGGCTGCGAGGCGGAGCGGGCCTATCTGGAATCCCTATTCCAGGATAAGACCGGCGCCCTTTCCCGCCTGGGCTTCCGTCTTGTACGCCCAGACGCTCCGGAAGCGGACCTGCTTATTGAACTGCTTGTGTCCTGGGAACAGGAGGCCGCTTTGGGGGACATCCTCATTTCCCGGACCCCCCTGGTTCCCCAGGAAGACATGCTTGCCCAACGGACCAGCGCGGCCTTGGCCGCTTGCCTTGACAAGCGGGAAACGGTGGTCCCCCTGGAGGCCCTAGGGCCGCCCTATACTGCCCTGCGGGTGGACGGCCTGGCCCTGGGGGATGCGGGGTATCCCTTAACGCGGACGGTAGGGGTCCGGCTTTCCAGCGCTGAGGGCCGGCCCCGTTCCATCCAGAAAAAACTATTGACTTTACAACGGGCCCTGGAGTCCGCCGAAAAACCCCTGGTACAGACAACGGAAATCGCGTGGATTGCAGCGGGCGGCGATCTGATGCTCGATCCCAGCGCTGTTACCCGGCTTTTACGCGAAGGCCCCCAGGCGGTCTTCGGCCAAACCGCGCCGATGCTGGCCCAGGCGGACCTTGCCCTGGTGAACCTGGAAGGGGTGGTAAGCGCCCGGGGAAAACGGGTTAAGAAGTCCTTTAACTTCCGCTTTGACCCCAAGACGGCCCGGGCCCTGAGAGACGCGGGGATTGACGGGGTGCTTCACGCGAATAACCATGTCTACGATTATGGCGGCGCGGCCTTTCTGGACAGCCTTTTCTATCTGGCCCAGGCCGGGATTGGGGCGGCCGGAGCGGGAACCACCGGTGAGGCCGCCGCAAAGCCCCTGGTTTTTCAGCGCCGCGGCCTGGCCTTCCAGGTTTTCGGCCTCGCCTCGTTTCCCCGGGAAATGAACGGCTGGGACGGCCTGAGCGCCGCCGCCGGGCCGGACACCCCGGGAATGCTTCACGCGGGAAGGCGGGGCGGGGAAATGCTCAAGGCCCGTTTTGCCCCGGATGATCCCAAGCGGCCTGTGGTGGACATTGTGCTGTTCCATGGGGGGGCTGAATGGTCCCGCAGTCCCAACGCGGCGACCCGGGACCTCTACACGGACCTGATCCGTTCCGGGGCCGACCTCGTTATTGGCTCCCATCCCCATGTGATCCAGGGTTTTGAATGGGTGCTGGGCAAGCCGGTTTTTTGGTCATTGGGGAATTATATGTTTGGCGGCAGTGAAAACACCGAAGGCGGCGAGGAGGGGCTTTTTATCCGGCTGGGCTTCGCCGGTCTCAAACTGGTATACCTGGAACCCTTTGCCCTCAGCCTTTCCCCGGAGCGGACGGACCTTGCCCCGCCGGAATTGCTGGAAGGGTTTTACGAGCGGTCCCGGAAATTGCGGAAACAGGCGGAAACCCCCGGCGGGGATACTTGAAAAGTCCGCTCCATTCGTTATACTGAGGGTAAGGCGGGACTGTTCCAAAACCGGTTGCCGCCGCGGGCTTGCGGCGGAAGCTGTTCGCGATTTTTCAACCCGCGGTCCGCAAAACCGTGCCTTTAAGGCCAGGATGGCTCAGTTGGCAGCGCGGCGCACTCGTAATGCGCAGGTCGGGGGTTCGATTCCCCCTCCTGGCTCTAAACCGGGGGTCCGGGGAGGGAGCTTCCCCCGTTATCATTCGGTTGTATGAGGTTATATCAAAAAATATATGCGGCGGTATCAAAGTCCTCTTATGCTCTGTATTCTCGCGCTGGGCGGCTGGTGTATCAGCGCCCAGGCCCCCGATGCTTCCCGGCCCGGCCAGTCCCGGTTTGACGCTTTGCAGAATTACCGTACCGGACGGGACCTGGAAAGCCGGAACCGTATGGATGAAGCGGAGCGTTATTATCAGGAGGCGGTACGGCTTTGTACCGGTGAACTCAGCCGGAATCCCAACGGGATGGACGCCTACGCGGTCCTCACCTGGACCCTCCAGCGGCAAAAGAAGTATACGGAAGTTATTGTTTGGGGCGGGCGGGCGCTGCGGGTAGACGGCAATGATTACCGGATCATCGAAATTATGGGGGAGGCCTATTTTTACTTAAAGGACTATGAAAAGTCCTTAAGTTTTATGCAGCGCTATGCTAACGCCGTACCCCACGGAGACCGGTCTTCGGTGGCCTATTTTTTTATTGGGGAGATTTACCGGCTCCAGCAAAAATACCGCCACGCGGATATTGCCTATTCCACCGCGGTCCGGCTGGAACCGGGTTTAGCCCTCTGGTGGTACCGGCTGGGATCGGTCCGGGAGTCCGCGGGGGATATTCCTACGGCCCGGGACGCCTATAGGGAGGCCCTGCGGCTGAATCCCAACTACCGGGAAGCCGGCGAAGGGCTGAACCGGCTCAAGCAGTCAGGCTAGGAAAGCGATGAATAATAGAGCTGTTCTGAAACTTCAGTTTCAGAACAGCTTCCGCTTAAAAACGCGGTTTCATAAGGCTTTAGCCTGAGAAACCGCAGGACGTGTTCCGAAACCAACCGGGTTTTGGAA